>JAWQFQ010000184.1:13826-19221 GCA_035967975.1 Scytonema sp. PMC 1070.18 | reverse complement strand
CCTACACCCCTACACCCCTACCCCCTCTTTATTAAGAAAATTTTGGTTTTGTAAAACTCTGTCTTAAAATTTAGATTCCGGATAAACACAACAGGAGTGCAAAAGTACTGATGCTGTCTAAGAGAATCATACCGTGCCTGGATGTGAAGGCGGGACGAGTTGTTAAAGGAGTTAACTTTGTTGACTTAAAGGATGCAGGCGATCCTGTAGAACTGGCAAAGGTTTATAACGACGCTGGTGCAGATGAGTTAGTGTTTCTTGATATTACAGCCACTCATGAAGATAGGGACACTATTATTGATGTTGTTTACCGAACAGCAGAACAGGTCTTCATTCCGTTAACTGTGGGTGGTGGCATTCAATCCTTAGAAAATGTTAAAAATCTTTTACGAGCTGGCGCAGACAAGGTTAGTATTAATTCGTCAGCGGTACGTGACCCGGATTTTATTAATCGGGCAAGTGACCGTTTTGGAAATCAATGCATCGTCGTTGCTATTGATGCCAGACGAAGACAAGCTCCTGACAATCTAGGCTGGGATGTTTATGTGAGGGGTGGGAGGGAAAATACAGGCTTAGATGCTCTTAAATGGGCGCAAGAAGCTGAAAAGCGTGGTGCAGGAGAACTTTTGGTGACTAGTATGGACGCTGATGGTACTCAAGCCGGATATGACTTAGAACTGACGCGTGCGATCGCTGAGTCCGTACAGATTCCAGTTATTGCATCGGGCGGTGCGGGAACATGCGAACACATCTATACCGCTGTAACAGAAGGTAAAGCGGAAGCTGCATTACTTGCCTCACTTTTACATTACGGACAATTAAGCGTAGCTGAGATTAAAGCTTATTTAGGCGATCGCAAAATTCCAGTCAGAATGTAAAGTGAAAAAGTAAATTATTTTTAGTCTTCGGCTAGAGTAGTTCAACACAGTTCTTGGAAACGATGTTAATATAAGTTCACAAGAATTAATATAATAGAGATTATGTTGATACCTATTTTAGTATTTGATGTGGCACTGGTTGCCTGGTCGCTGCACTTAATGGAAAAAGCCTATGAGCATAGAGAATTTTCTCTCATGTTGGCAGGTACATTGGTCGCTGTTGCAGCGGCTGCCATGCTAGTAGTTTACTTCTTGATGGGGCATTGTATGAGTTATTTGTTACACGCATCCTACTACTAGATTGTTATACACCAATGGCTAAGTAGTCGTGCAAAATCAATTATCTAGTTAGGAGAGGCAACAGGGAATAGGCAATAGGCAATACTACTCTCCTACAGCTATTTTAATCATTAGGAAAAATAGATAAATATTTTTGCGTAGGTACTTAATAGCTGATGATGCTCCCCAGATAGCAATTAGCCTTTAATAATTGGTAGGACTGATAAATAAGTAAAGATTTAAATATTTATAGGTAGTTTTCTATTATTCAGAGTCTCTACGGGCTGTAACAAAACTCTATGATGCTTTGATGACATAGTTATCCAGGTTACCTGTAGTAGAGCATCGCAGATAAAATGGAAAGTTCTGGTATTAAAATTCGACTAAAGTAGAGTTGACAAATAATCAAAGTCTAAGCCATAATTAGAAATGGTTTAATAAGGGGTTATAGCTCAGTTGGTAGAGCACCTCAATGGCATTGAGGGGGTCAGCGGTTCGAATCCGCTTAGCTCCATTTGTACATTAAATAATTATTGTCAGTTTTAAAGAATTATTGTCCACTTTGACACATTCCTTAATCTGGCTCACAGTCCCATTATGTGTTTTGTTTTCGCCCTTGGGGCAAACTTTGCTGACTTCCGGTTGAGATTTTTGGCTGGTGACTACTTCTGCGTGCGGCGATCGCTTGAAACAAATGACTACAACCCCAACCAACAAATGCACCAACAACTCCAAAAACCAGGCTTAACACTACTGACAGAACAAAGGGGTGCGGTTGAGAGGTTGTAAAAGGTAGCTGTATTGGTGTTGGTGGTTGTTGTTGAGGAATTATGTAAGGTGCTGTACTGACACCTATTTGTGCTGCACCTAAGCCAAAACCCAGGATTGCGATCGCTGTTTGCAAGTTCTCATTGCGTCTTTTGTCTGCTTCTTCTTTTTGGCGGAGAATGTCTTGGGTAGTGCGATCGCTCTCGGCTTGTTGTGTTTCTACAATACCTCGGATGGTATCAACCAACTGCCCAAATAATTCTTTGCCTGGAGTCAAATAATTAATATCTGTTTGGATTTGTTCAAGCCATTTCTTACATTCTTTGTTCAAAAAATCTTGCCAGAATTGGGGACTGTTTCCGCTACCAATAGTTTGAATTTTATCTAAACAAATTCTGTAATTAGTAATATTAGTAGTTATTGCTGTGTGGTGAGTTTGTAAATCTTGTAAGCATCTGGTATAATCAAAGCTAGTTGTGGGGATTTTTGCTATTAAGTTTTTTAATTCAAATAATTGTGTTTGATTTGTAGATATCAAGCTGTTAAATTCTTGAATTTCCTTGTCTAAATTGCTGAATATTTCTCTCGCTTCTCGATAGCGTTGACGAGCCAGTTGATAAATGTAAAGGATTTTATGATAGCTCAAAAATAATTTTAATAACCAGTCATAAGCTTCTTCTGCACGTGCTACTGTTGGTGATTGATTATTATTGATGACGATTAAAATCTGGCATTGTTTAGCTGGATTATCGAATTCATTAGAGTCAAGTGCTTGGTATTCAAATAAAAGACTACCAAACAGTTCTCCCTTTTTTATCAGCACAGGATTTAAGTTTGTACCTGCTACTAAAGCTGTGGCAAATTTTTCAGCTAGTGTACCACAATCTTCACTGGGATCTACTTCTCCATAAATCCATAATGTTTGACCTAATGATGCTTGGATTTTAGCAGGTAGTAGACAACTTGGCTGAAAATGTTTTAATTGTGGGATACTTATTGAGATATTTGATGGTTTTGGAACTAAGGTAAAATCTACTGCGTAGGTATCATTAAGCAAAAAAGGCTGAAGATTAGCATTAATTTTAAAGCCGTCTGTTGTGGAGAAATTACCCAAATCCAAAGATTGCCCAGAAAGAGTTAACCATTCGGTTTTTCTACCTTCTTCTTGCTTAGGGTTGTATATATTCTTGTCATAGCACACTAATTGCGATCGCAAATCTTTCAAGCCAATAAAGGGAAGTGAATTCTCACCCACCTTCACCAGATTTTCCCACAAGAGATTAGCATCTGCCACAACTTCACCGGGAAGTTCGGTGAGAGTATGGCGGAGATGAAAAGCGTAGAGGCTGAGGCTGAAATTCTTCACTGTGCTGGCTGAGATTTTTGCTGATCGGATAAAGGAGAGTTATTTTTAATCGCGTTGTCTAACAATTCTTTTGATGATGGGCTAGGTTGATTCGCTGGAGTCTGTGATTTAGCACCACCTATACCTATGTTTACGCTGACATCAATAGGAGATTCAGCAGTGATTGCTTGCAGGTTTTGCTTGTAAGCTGCTAAAAATTGACTACGAGATTCTGTTCGCAACCAATTTTCTAATCTTTCTGAGATTTCTGCATCGTCATTTTCTGATAAATTATGAGAGAGTTGCTGCAATTCACCCCAGTCTTGCAGAGAAATTAAATTTGGTTGCGATTCAAGTATTTGAATAAAAGCTTGGATGCTATTTCGATATAATGACATTTGCTAAACTCCTTTACCTATGCAATGAAAAGCAGACCAATAAAAAGGTGATTCAAATGGTTTGGTATATGCTCCTTTTTCTTTTGCCATTTGTGTCAAATATTTCTCCAGTTCTATCTGCAATACTATACTTAATGAAGAGTTTTTCAGCCAATCCTGAAAACCTGTGATTGTCGTATTTCTTAACCAACCTTGTGCTGTATTTAAAGCTAATACAATATGGCTTTGCTGCTGTAGTTCTTCATAAAATTTAATCATCAATAAAGCTGTAGCTGTAGCACTGACAGTCCAAAGGCTACTGACTACATTGGTGCTACCAGCCAACAGGAAACCACTCGGTAAACCAATGTATTCATCACTTCTACTTGTGATATCTGTAATACCGGTTTCACAAGCTGAGAGAGTGACTAGACGACAGTGTTCTAATTTGAAGTGAGTAATAATATCTGCTAAAATCAAGTTTCCATCAGCTAACTGTAAGCCGGAGTCTAGGGGAGAATCTGGACGAAAGTAACCGTGACAGAAGAAAAAGATGCAGTTGGCTTTGAGCAATTCTTCATTTAAAGTGACATTGTGATTATTTTCATTCATGTCGATAATTGCTAATTTTGTGGCTTTGTCTTGCTTTAAAACGTAAGCATGAGCAAACTGTTGCTTGATAGCTGCGACTGCACCTAAATCTTTTTCATAGTCTTGATATAAGTCTGGTGTAGGGTTTTGAATAGCAAAGAAAGATTGAAAGTCAGGACGTTGGCACATTTGCACTTGTTGCAGAATTTGACAACTAGGTGCATAACCTACGCCCCTAGGGAATAAGTCAATTAGGTATGATTCTTTGACAGGTAAAGCATGGAGAGGAAACAGGTGTAAGTAGCGATGAGGAATGAGTATTAATCTATGGCAGTTTTCGGGTAATTGGGCTAATATTTCCTCAATATGTAAAATTTTTGCTAAGTTTGTCAAGCGTTCTTCTAGCTGATTCTGCCATTGGGCTTTAGATTCATCTTGCCAGTAGTCATCTACATATTCATTTGCCCAAGCACCAAGCGCTTCTAAGTCTTCTGGTTGTGATTGCCAAAATGTTAATTCTCCCCTGTTAGAGTTGATAACAAAAGTGAGAATTCTATCGGTGGCAATGTACCATTCTATAATCGCAGTGCCTTCATCTAAAGTTCTTTGGAATTGTTCAAATCTAAAGCCAGAACCAACAGATAAGTAGCTATCTTGTAATTCTTGGCGTTGTTGTCGCCATTTTTGAATATCTTGGCTTAGGGCTGTAGGATTCTCAGCTTTGCCATTTTGAAGTTGATACTGACCACTAGCTATTTTGTCGTTAATTTGTTCTAATTGATTAACTAATTCTACTGGAAAAATAGTTTTGAAGTCCCGATTGAGAAGAAGTTCGACTAAGCTGCGGGTTTTGCTACGTTCGATATATTCTATTGCCTCAGTGTCTTTTCCCAATACTAGACACACTTCTACCATGCGTATATACAGACGATTCCATTCGTCAGCTTGTTTATGCTTAGCTTCTTCGCCAGAAATAATTTCACCTCGCAACGCTTCGACTGTAGCAATTGCATCGGCAAAGGTATTGTAAGCTAAATCAAATTGTTGTTTTTCGTTTTGGTATAAGATTCCGAGATTGAATAAAGTCTCTGCATTGTTTTGGGGAAAGGCGTTGCGGGTTCTGACTTCCAGAGCTTGGGTATAAGCTGCGATCGCCT
>JAWQFQ010000184.1:0-13726 GCA_035967975.1 Scytonema sp. PMC 1070.18 | reverse complement strand
CCCAATATTCTGTCAGAGTAAGCAGTCCCCAGATTATTTTGCGTCATTGCCCAATCTTCAGGAAAGGCGTTGCGGGTATAAACTTCCAGAGCTTGGGTATAAGCTGCGATCGCCTGTTCGATATTTTCTGCCCTCTCTCCCAATATTCTGTCAGAGTAAGCAGTCCCCAGATTATTTTGCGTCATTGCCCAATCTTCAGGAAAGGCGTTGCGGGTATAAACTTCCAGAGCGATTTTGTAACCAGTAATAGCAATTTCCATGTTGCTGGCTTTGCTACCCAAGGGAAATTGCTGAATCCGATTACTAAATGTAACAATCAATGCAGCGATGGATGTTGCTGTATCTGGTTCCGCTTCCGCTATAGTATTTGTTGCCCAACGGCGCAATAGTTCAGCAAAAATATGATCGAGTTTATCGGTATTAGCTGCCAGAAAGGGGTAAAGTACTTGAGCATCGCCGTTGCTTTCTGCTGTTGTTGACAGCGTCTCTAATACAAATTGCCCGTAAGTCTCTATATCTTCTTGAGTGATGGTGGGAGTTTCTGGGGTGGTGAGATATGTTGCTAAGTTCCTCAACCACTCAGCCTGATTTTCCTCTCCCTGCTGTGCCAAATAATCTGCGACTTCTGTCAACACCTGTACAAAGTCAGCATCTAGCAATTCTTCATTAGCTGCTAATATCTTTGATTCTTCACCGCTAGGGCAACTTAGCAGGCTTTGGATGAGTTGATAATAAGCTTCTAGACGCTGTTCGTTCATTGGTTGAGGATATTTAGCAAATACTAATTCGCATACCAGTGATTAAACAGCGTGGTGTGCAATTTGAGTAAAATATTTAGAAAAATTTAGCGATCGCACTTTAGTTATTTTGTAACTCACTGTTATGAATCTATTTGTGTAAAATCAAAGTGCAGCAGAGATTTTTCTATTGAAAGTGTGCGAGTCATCCAACCCAGGAGTTTCCCCAGCATGATCGCAGCCAAAGACAACGCCCCCCACCTCACCCCAGACGATTACTTTGCCTGGGAAGCAACCCAACTGGAAAAACACGAATACATCGACGGCAAAGTTTACGCCATGAGCGGCGGTAGCATCAATCACGGTCGTATCGCCATCCGCTTCACTGCCATGTTCGACAGCCACTTAGAAAATACAGGTTGCATCACCGGAAATTCTGATGTCAAAGTCAATATCTTTGGCAGTAATAATTATACCTACCCAGATGCCAGCGTTACCTGCGACGATCGCGATCAAACCACAACCCAATATATTACTTACCCCTGCTTAATCGTCGAAGTCTTCTCTGCCAGCACCGAAGCCTACGACAGAGGCGACAAATTCCGAATGTACCGCCAAAACCCAGCCTTAATAGATTACCTACTAGTCAGTTCCACTAGCATCGAAATCGATCTGTATCACAAAAACGACGCAGGGGACTGGTTGATTATCAACTACAAAGTAGGCGACACAATTGAACTCAAAAGCATTAACCTCAATTTCCCCATTGAAAAAGTTTATCGCGGTTTAAACCTCACCCCAGAAACTCCAACAGACATCATTAGGGAAGTCGGACTACAAAAAGCACAAAATAAATTTTTGTAAAGAAAATAGAGGTTTGGTGTAATGTCCGGTTTTGGAAGTACTCGTTTGGGTTGGTTATTAGGTATTGCGATTGGTGGTATCAGTGCTTGCTGGGTAAATTGTGCTTTAGCTCAAATTACCCCAGATGGAACTCTTCCAAATAATTCCATCGTCACACCAGATGGTAGCATCCTCAATATCACCGAAGGAACTCAAGCTGGCGGTAACCTGTTCCATATTGGGCAAGATGTGAACGCCGCCGACGAGTTACTTTCCACCTTCAGTAATGAATCGAAATCGGAGGGAGGCGGAAACGTAACACTCCAAGCCAATGGCTTTATCTCTTTGAGAAGTGCTTATCTGAACACCGCCAGACCAAATGGAGGAAACATCTCACTCATGGGCTCGGACTCAATGTCTATAACTGAAAATAGCTTTCTCAATGCCGGAACCTCTCAAGGCAATTCTGGTTCGCCTGTAGTTACTCTAGGGCAAACATTACTCTCGATTGCTCAAACTGATAAAATAGTTGGCATAACAAAAATTGGAGTATTTTGTGAATGTTCCAAGCTATGGAAACTAAGAAATATGTTTACTGGCAAGATGAGAATATGTGGCTTGGCTATCTGGAAGAATATCCGGATTACTGGACTCAGGCAGAAACCGAAGATGAATTGAAAGAAAACTTAGTTGATATTTACAAAGAGTTGACAAATGGAACCATTCCTAACATCCGAAGAGTGGCTGAACTTGAGGTATAGTGAAACGACGAGACTTAATCAAACATCTCGAAGAAACAGGTTGTTTGTTTGTGCGTCATGGTGGCAAACACGACTGGTATCAGAATCCAAGGACAAAGGTGTCCCAACCTATTCCTAGGCATCAAGAGATCAACGAACAACTTGCCAAGCACATCATCAAAATGCTGAGCAACGAGGGATAGAAACTCTACTATGAACATTCTGAATCCCAGAAACGCTCCCGCCGTAAATACGGTGACAAGCTGGACTATTGTAACATACCTAACAAATATTTCTGTAAAAGTGATATCAGAGGATAAAATTCAAACTGATATTTATCATGTTAAAAATACTTCCTCAAAAGCCTGAGCCTATTTTATTAGCCCAAATTTTTGCCAAGCTCACTTCTTTGGGACGTATTCATCCCCTTTCCACAGGTGTTGAACCCTCGTAAATTGGCTAAGGTAAATCTAAGCCACTTGAGGGGGACTTGAATCGCTTCCAGAGGCATAAAGTTGAAGGTAGAAGCATTTATTTTTGCATTTACCTTAAACAAAGCATTTGTTGAATCAGTCTAATATAATGCTTTAACTTCATTCAATACTTAGATTTTTAGTTCGTCATTGGTGTTGGTTGCGCGTGGCGCATCCGCACAGTTTTTTGTTGGCGATGCAGATATCAAGGTTAGTCCACTCCAACAAACTTTCTTACCCATTTGTGAGAGGTTAAGGTTATATACCATTTATCAATAAGCAATAGTACTTAAAAATTGGCGAAAAATCGGGGTTGTCAACACAATTTTTGGCTGGCGATCGCCCCTTACCTTGCTTTTTCTCCTTGTCTCACGTTTTGCCTCTCTTGTCAATGCGTAAGTTCTACCATCTTAATTGGTATAGGTTTGGGTGAGTTTGTTGGTTTGGTTTTGGCGCTAGTCATCATTTGGTTTAGCAAGGAGCAAGCATGAGTGCAGCATTTGATTTTTTGATAAATACAGCCGATGGATTGTTAATGAACCTGGGCGTGTCGGGGATGGTGGGACAGTTAATGGGAGTAGGAAACCATCAGGAGAAGAGACGCAAACGGCTTTATGACGACGATAATAATCATGTATAGTGCTCTTACCATCAGATAAGACTACAATGTCATACAGCGATTTTAAAACGCTTGATAAAGCAATTAACGACTTAAAGCTTACCCTTGAGGAAAGTCATAACCTATTTGCTCAAGTTCCTTCAGTTCAACCATCTCAACGATTGAAAGAAGCTCTGGAAGAGACGCTAGAGTTAGCAACTAATATCAGCACGGAAAAAGCAAGGTCTGAATTAATTATTACTCCGATTCTTCTAGAAGTTAGAAGAATATTCCAAGGTACAATTGGTTATTTCTCAGGAATTTCATTTAATGTAGATGAAAGTAGAGGACTCACTGGTGTATGTGATTTTATTCTTAGTGCTTCAGAAAACCAGTTATTAATTACTGCCCCAGTCATGACAATAGTTGAGGCAAAAGATAATGACATCAAATTGGGTTTAGGACAATGCGTAGCTGAAATGGTAGCAGCTCAAGTATTTAATGAGCGCAAAGGACAATCACAAACAATATATGGGGTAGTATCGACTGGCACTCTATGGAAGTTTTTAACACTCGAAGCGCAAACCCTAAAAATTGACAGGACTGAATACTTTATTGCACAACTTGAAGCAATTCTCGGAATTTTAGTTGAACCATTTAAGAAATTAAGTAAATTTAGTGAAGCCCAATTATAGGAGAATTTGCAGCATCTGTTTGAACCGCAATTGCTGGACGATTGCCCTTTTCCTCTCGCTTATCTGACTCAGGCAAACCGACTAAGAGAATATCTCCCCTGGCCATTTAATTCTTCACCTTATGGGAAGCCGCTGCTACATCATCTGATGCTAGTGTTGCTTCCATACTTAGCCAATCCTCATCGCTTGCTGCTTCCCAAGCCACAAACTCTTGAACCAATTCAGTGGGTACCTGCATGAGCAAAGGGGTAAGCAACGCCGTTATTTCGTCACTAATGGAATATCCATGTGCCTGTGCTTGCTGAACGAGGGCTTGGTATAGCTCAATTGGCAACGTTACAGATGCATCAATTGTTTTAGTAGCTTTCATAATTTCTGCAATTCAACCACTTGTCAGAATTATAACTCAACGTAAGTTCGGGAGCTATAAAAGCATAAAAAGCTCGCAGGCTAGGAGTTTGAGAAAATTGATCAAGAAAGTAATTTACATCTAGTTTAGGATTCGTTTGAGGGATTATGAGCAAAACGGTACATTAGAGAAAAGCATTGTTTAGAAAAACTCCCCTATGGCAAAAATTACGCTTGAAGTCCCAGACGAACTCACAGATCAACTAGCACTGATAGGCGATCGCCTGCCAGAACTCCTTGTACTCAGTCTCCAGCAACCGCCACTTCCTGCTCAGATATATCAATATATTCTGGCGTGGGTTGGGAAGCAACAAACGCCAGAACAAATTCTTGCCTTCCGTCCCACCAAGGAAATGCAAACGAGATTACAAACCCTATTAATACGCAGTAAAGCAGGAGAACTCACTCCCTGTGAACAACAAGAACTTGATGAATACGAACGCATCGAACATCTGATTGTGATGCTTAAAGCAGGTAGTCTGCCTCATGTAACCCGCAATGCATGAGTAGTACTTATATTCCTGCGGCGTTGCGTCGCCTGGTTGAAGAAAGAGCAAATCATCAATGTGAGTATTGCTTAGTTCCTGAGAATATTTCCTTTTTTCCCCACGAAATTGACCTTAAAAGAATTATCATTAACGGTTGATCAGATTTTCAACCTGGTGAATAAACAGAGTTGTTGAGGTTTGGCGATCATATGAAGTCAGTTGCAACGACCACTTTAGCCGAGTTTCTCTCTCAACCCAACATTGAGGCTTCCCCCGCTAAGGAGTTAATTAACGGACAAGTGCTGGACAAACCAATGCCAACCCTTTTCCACTCGCGGCTACAACACAATTTAGTCAACTACATAAATAGTCATACTCAGCAGTTTGAAGCCGTGCAAGAACTGCGATGTATTGTACCTCCCTATTCCCCAGTTCCAGATATTTCCGTTATAGCTTGCGATCGCCTTGACGTTCAAGATGGTCCACTGATGGGAGCGCCTAACTGGTTAATTGAAATTCGCTCTCCCGATCAAAGCACCCTAGACTTGCAAAACAAAATTCTCCACTGTCTGAGCAACGGTACGCAATTAGCTTGGCTCATAGATATAACTCGCCAACAAATTTGGGTATGGCTGGGAGATGATTTACCACTAATTTGTTCGGAGCAAGACATTTTACCAACTTTGGGGGATTTGCCAGAACTTACGGTTAACTTGGTGATGGCTATGACTCGCAGACAAAGCTAAAGTGAATTATCTTTCAACAAATAATTGACTTAATCGTTTTAAAATTCTCAAAACAATATACAAATCATCACCTCGTCTCAAAGTAAACTCATCAGATAATGAGTAATAAGGCTTATCTTGCTGAATCATTTTAATGAAAATAAAATTACCACCATTTGTTACAAAACCGAATACAGGTTTATTTGGTTGAGGATTTGCCAGCATATAAGTCAAAGCTTGAGGAATACCTACCTCTATAGAAAATCCTACTTGCTTAGATTCAATAACAATCACCCAAAACTGGTCTTGCAAAACTAAAACATTAATCTTACCCCGAATCGTTACATCTTTATCTTTAGCCGAGATTCCAATCGATTCTTCACTTGTAGAATAAAAGGGCTAGCTGCTGGTTTTAAAAATCTCTGCATATCTAGGCATTTCTAGAGATTTTGCTAAGAATTACAGACTTGACAACAATTGAAAGTTTCCGTAAAATCATAGACTAACAAACAATCTAATTATTTCCGAGTCCGCCTAGCCTATAAGGAAAGTACGTTCGGTTTCATAGAATTAGATTCATATTTTTAGCCCGTCTTAACAGGACACAAGAGGTTACGTTTTTAAGTCAGTTTCATGATTCGTCAAAAACATAGACTTCTGAACAACTTGATTAATCAAGGCTTCTTGAGGTTGGTGAGAATCCAACGGGAAATAGTACGGTAACCGTTGCTGTGCTTGTCTAATTACCTAGGAATGCCTAGATTTACCTAGACTTTAATTAACGGTGGTAAATCAAATCCTGCATAATTGAGTAAAGGCGATAACACCACCATCTTGACCATATCTTCAAGCATAGTGCGTTTAGTTAGGTTGAGATAACTCTTATCTATCCCCCCTAGCCCCCCTTAAAAAGGGGGGAAAATCTCTAACGGTCCCCCTTTTTAAGGGGGATAATGGTGGATATTGAATGTGCATGCTACTGATGAAAGGACTTTTCAAACATCCTCTTAAGCCCAAATTTTAATTTAGGGCTTAACTACCCAGCCATCACCTGCAATGGTGAACTGCGCCACAATTGATATAATCTCGTTGCTGGCATAGTGAGGTACAAAATATCTCCACCACTAAGGCTTGTTTCCAGTAAATCCCAACCGTGAATGGTTTGGCTATTAATTTCTAAATACAAAGGAACAAAGTCAGCCGTCATTGCAGCATCTCTTACCCGCAAACCACAAAAGGGATGGGAGGGTGTAATTAAAGTGGCAAAAGCGACCCAAAGACTATCTCCTGTGATACCATTACCTAGTATTTTTCCGCCAAGCGCAGCTGCTGCAAAAGCTGGGGCTGCAAGTTCCGCAGGGCTGAGGACGACCTCAAAGCCAAACACCTGTTGTGCCATCCGGGCAAAATCAGGATCTGCATAATGGACGACTACAGGGACTTTAGGTGTGAATCCTTTGGCTTTCAAAGCAATTTCAAGGTTTGTGGCGTCATTCCCTGTTACCGCTAGCAGTGCTGCGGCTGAGTCTAAGTTCGCTGTTTCTAGGACTGAGGGGAAACTAGCATCGCCGTGAATGACGGGAATACCTAGTCCACGGGCAGTACTGACATATTTGTTATTGGGATCGCGCTCAATCACGACCACTTCATGTTTACTGGCATTGAGTTGTTGCGCTATTTTGATGCTAATGCCACTTAAACCACAAATAATATAATGATGGCAATGAGGAACTCTCGCAACATCCCAAAATTGTTTGAAGCGGGTTCCTAAAATAAAGTCGTTTAGCAAGGCATACCAAATACCAAATACTGCTGCTCCAACTAACATCATGACAACGGTAAATAATTTAATACCGATGGGCGCTTGTGCTATCAATGCATCATTGCCACCAGCTCCGGTAATCATACCTACTGAGAAATATAGAGCATCAATAATAGGTATATTTAGTTGAGCAGATACGTAGGTGAGTGTGGCAAGCAGGATAATGAACAGCAGTGCCACAGCTCCTATCAGTACCGATCGCGCATGCTGTTTAAATTGTCGCAGATTGGTAAAAACCTTCAGTAGTTTTGCTACTAAGGATCTACGGTTTTGAAAAACGCGGGGTTGAGTTCCAATGATCAGGCGATCGCCCACCTTCAAATGTTGTCCTGACACGACTGCTGATACCAAATCCATTTCCCCCTCCACGGGCAAATAGTAAATCAGCAACCGCGATCGCTCATCCCACAAATCCCTCAACTTGCGACCCAGCCACGGATGATTCTCATCAATGTATTCTTCATGAATGGGCCAAGTTTGTTGAAATAGCTTAATTTGCCCAATCGCCTTGTTTCCCAACGCTGCAAAAGTAAAGACTGGTGCTGCTAAACCCGCAACACTCATACTCAAGTGGTTTGGTACCGTCTGATCCAAACGTTCCCCTAAACTTGTGTTGAAAAATCGGTTGATAATCCGAATTTGCGGATTTAACACCCGCGCTTGCATCATAATCGCCAAATTCAGTTCATCATCCCGTCCAGCAATGACTATGGTATGAGCTTGATGAATTCCTGCTGAAATTAGGGTACTAGCTGCATGCAAATCGCCCACAATCACATCTCCCGCACCTTCCCCAGGGATAGATTGATAATGAACGCCGATGACTAACGCCCCCTGCTGTCTCAGCAACCGAAAGATTTTATATCCCGTGCGTCCCAAGCCGCAGACAATAATTCGAGGTTTCATGAAGTGGGAGCATAACGTACAGCAAATGCTATATTTTTAGTCTTTACTCCCTATTCTTGCCCTATTACCTTTCGGATAACTGTAGCTAACAACACGGTAATTTTGAAAATAGGGTGTGAGGTGCATATCTTGCAACAGTTTTCTTCGCCCCTACAACTGTGGTCTATTTACCTGAAAATAGCTGTAACCAGAGCATTCCTGAAGAAAACCATCTACAGATGGGTGCTGAGAAAACAACCTTTTAGTTTCCTGGAATTTCTGCATCGCTTGCTTGCATCGATTCTTGCTATACAAATTCAAACCTTCCCGATACATTTTACTAGTCAAACCTTCGTCATTTACAATCCCCGCTAGATTAAGAAAATCTTTAATTGTGTTACTGGAGACAATAAACCCAAAACCAGACACCTGTTGACCAAAGGGATTTACACTGTACTCTGGTATATAAAATGTAGCAATACCAATAACCTTACCCTTGCTGTTAACTGCGGGACCGCCTGAGTTACCATGAGTAAATGGAGCGCTTATTTGCACAACAGGTGAGCCATGTAAATATTTTTTAGCTGATACTTTACCATCGGTGAAAGATGGTTCATGAAAACTCATCCCCTGACGATCCACGTCAGCTACTCCGGGGTATCCGATGACTGTAACCTCTTCTCGCAGCAAGACATCATCAGAGTTTTCTAGTAAGAGTGCGGGTGCATTTTTGACATTGACTTTGATTATAGCAACATCCCTAGCGCTATCAGCATTCTTGTCAGAAGCGATCGCTTCAAAAGGTAGTTTCTCTCCGTTTTGCAAGATGACGTGATTGATTAACTCAAACTGTTCTAATTTCACATATTTAGAAAAAGACTCAACATCTTTTAAGTCTTTGTACAAATATTTGAGATTCTCACCCTCATCCCGAACTTTGCTTTGAAGCTTCTTCATAAGAATTTTTTTGCATTCTTCTGGCTTGTTTGCAAGTTCTATCACATGAGCATTAGTGACAATATAGCCATTCGGATTAACAAAAAAGCCCGAACCATGACCAAAAACTTCAATATTATAAGTTTTTTCATTCCTCAAGGTAGCTATAGCTTTGCAACCAGTAACAATCCTCACTATTGTTGGCTTAGTAAATTCAGCTACTAAACTATCATAGGACATTTTTTCTTGTTGAGTTTGAGCAATTGTAGTTAGATTTTGGCTTGTTAGTAACTGTCTCATCTGTATTCTATTGAGGAAAGAATTGAGTTGATAAGAACAGAGATGGCACATTAAGGTAGAGTTGAGAAATAGAGCATGAAACTGTTTTAGCATCGTGATTCTTATCCTTTCAATTATGAAAAATCCATGAAGGTTAATTGTTGTTTCCTTCTGCTTTTTCATATGTGCAAGTATTTACAATCCATACACTTTTCAGATATAACCGTGCAAAAATGACTTGTAGGGGCGTTGGCGAAGCCTTCCCGCAGGGTACGGTTGTTCGCCCAAAAACCCCTGTTCACCGAACAACAAATTCCTGTTCACCGAACAACAAATTCCTGTTCACCCAATCACAAACTCCTGTTCACCGAACAACAAACCCCTGTTCCAATACGGCTCGGTTAAGCGAAAATTAGAAACCCGGTTTCTTGGAGAAACCGGGTTTCTGGCGGGTTGGTGGTACCTCAAATATCGTATCCCTTGCAGTATTGACCCCTGTTCACCGAACAATAAACTCCTATTCACCGAACAATAAACACCTGTTCACCAAACAACAAACACCTGTTCACCGAACAACAAATATCACGATTTTGTAAAAACGCGATATATCGCAGTGGGATTTGGATAGCCCTGAATTAAAATTCGGGCTTAAAGCTTAAACCCGTTAAAACGGGTTAAAAATTATGTATGAGATATAAATTTATACAGAATCTCTGAAACTGCATATCTTGCAACAGTTGTCCCCTTATATATATATAGCAGTCCTAAATCATTCGTGAGCGCAAGAAACCTGGTATCTGGGAGATATCGGGTTTCTGAGGCTCAGGAGGATGCTATATATGTTTCTTTTTAAAACTCTGATGGAAGCGGCTACAGACTTTCATGTGAGGAGTTTTAC
Source organism: Scytonema sp. PMC 1070.18 (assembly GCA_035967975.1). GTDB lineage: Bacteria > Cyanobacteriota > Cyanobacteriia > Cyanobacteriales > Nostocaceae > Scytonema. The sequence goes on along the minus strand of JAWQFQ010000184.1, from coordinate 3,199 downwards.
TCCCATGTTTCAGAACAACGGTGTGGCGGAATTCATTGGAGGGTAATGGATTATGGAAATTTGGGTGAATTTGGAATTTGAGGATGGTGATTTTCAGGAGGGGTTTAGTAAAATACAACTTAAGATAGATGATTTTTTAGATAATAGTCAAAATTCGGGCTTGGAAGCACAGTTACCACCAGCCCATGACATTCCAAAGACTTACGAGCTTTGGAAAAATATCTACTACTCCTTACTTCAGCAACCTAATCGAGGTTTTAAAGATAATCAGGTTACAAATGTATCTATAGATACTTGTTTTGAATACGTACAATATTTACAGGAAAAGTTGAATCAATGGCTACAGCCAATTCAATCGCAGTTAAAGTCAGTCATTACCTCAAACCCCGATACGGAAATTCGTTTAGTTCTCAATACCCATAAGATTACATCAGAAGTTACGAAAGATATTTTACATCGCATTCCGTGGCAGGAGTGGCATTTATTTCCAGAGCATTCTTCAGCGGAAGCAGCACTTTGTTTTAAAGCTTCTGTGCAAAATGCGGCTGTCGCTTCAACAGAGTTCAAATCGGAGATATTTAGAAGAGTTAGAATTATCAGTATATTTGGAGATAGTGAAAGTATTGATACTCAAACTGATGCAGAATTAATCAAGCAGTTAGAGAAACGGGCGGCGGAAAGTATTTCTTTGAAGGAGCCAACGTTAGCACAACTAGAAACACTTTGGGATGAACCTTGCGATATTTTGTTTTTTGCGGGACACAGTGAGAGTCTAAATGATGGACAAACGGGTATAATTAATATCAATCGTAATGAAAGTTTAAGTATAGAAGCTATTAGAAAAACTTTACGAGCAGCGATTAAGCAAGGTTTAAGGTTAGCTATCTTTAATTCCTGTGATGGTTTGGGTTTAGCACGACAATTAGCAGATTTGAATTTACCTTATATTATTGTCTGGCGGGAACCAGTACCAGATAAGATAGCGCAACAGTTTCTAAATTTTTTCCTTTCTGGCTACTCGCGGGGGAAATCTTTGTTTACAGCGGTACGGGAAGCACGGGATAAATTAGAAGAACTGACAAAAAACCCTGACGGTACACAACAGCTACCGGGGGTGGATTGGTTACCTGTTATCTGTAAAAATACTTTGGAGCTTCCTCCGAGTTGGGAAGATTTGGGAGGATTGAGTGGGAAGTTACCGGAATGTCCTTATCAGGGTTTATCTGCGTTTGGGGAAGATAATGCAGATTATTTCTTTGGGAGGGAGAATTTTGTTGATGAGTTGGTAGCAGCTGTCTTGACTAAGTCTTTGGTTCCGGTGGTGGGTGCTTCTGGAAGTGGAAAGTCTTCTGTGGTTTTTGCAGGGTTGGTTCCTCGTTTGCGGAAACTGGGGAATGTGAAGATTGTTTCTTTTCGTCCGGGGAATAATCCCTTTGATAATTTAGCGATCGCCTTGAGTTATCACTACCAGTCTCCCGCACCAGTGTCAGAAGAACTTCCAGCCGATAAGCAACGCAGGTTAGAGCAATTGATTTTAGAGGTAGACTTGCGTCATAATCAGACAAGGTTAGCGGAGTTGATTGAACGAATTATCAGCCCTGCAAGCGAAGAGGGGAAAAGGTCTCGTTTGGTACTTATCGCCGATCAATTTGAAGAACTTTACACCCTTGCACCTCAAGAAGAACGTCAGCCTTTTTTGGATGGATTGATTTACGCTATCAACCATGTTCCTGGTTTTACTCTGGTGTTGACCTTGCGGGCAGATTTTTATGGGTATGCTTTATCATACCGTCCTTTTAGCGATGCTTTGCAGAAAGGAATTTATAATTTAGGTCCGATGAATCGAGAAGAATTGTATCGGGCGATCGCACAACCTGCGGCAAAAATGAAGGTAGCATTGGAGGAGGGGTTAACGGATACCTTAATTAAAGAATTGGGAAATCAACCGGGACGCTTACCTTTACTTGAGTTTACCCTGTCACAACTTTGGCTCAAACCGAGAAAAGGATTTCTTACCTTTCAAGGATATAAGGAAATTGGGGGTTTAGAGAAAGCTTTAGCGAATCACGCCGATGCAGTGTTAGAAAAGCTGAGTCAGGCGGACAAAAAACGGGCGGAAAAAATATTCATTCAGTTAGTGCGCCCAGGGGAAGGTACAGAAGATACCCGACGGGTGGCGACACGTGCGGAGGTGGGACACACAAATTGGGATTTAGTACAACGATTGGCTGATGAACGGTTAGTAGTGACGGGCTGTGATGAGAGCTGATGGTACAGTCAGACTGTGGGATATTGCTAGTGGAAGCGAAATTAAAAAACATCAAGAATCCCATAATAAGGATGAAAACAAACGTCCAATTGCAATTAATAGCGCTAGCTTCTCACCCGATGGTAAAACCGTTGCTTTTGCGACTGATGAAGAATTAGTGAAGCTGTGGGATATTAACAGTGATCGTATAATACTAATTACCCCAAGAAGACATCGTGGGAGAGTTAACAGTGTTAACTTTTCACCCGATGGCAAAATTCTTATTTCCGCCTCTGATGGAGAAGGTCGTAGTTACGATAATCTCCTGAAACTGTGGGATGTTGCAACTGGACGAGAAATTGCTACCCCTACGAAACATTCAGGCTCAGTCAATAGCGCCACATTCTCATCCGACGGCAAAACTATTGTTTCTGCATCCGATGATGGTACTTATATTATATGGGATTTTGATTTAGAAAGATTATTGACACGCGGGTGTGGTGAGCTAATTCTCAATCTCCATAATAATAAAGCGGATCGCTCGAATGTGACTAAAGAGGATAAGCGGGTGTGCGATGAGGTGATCAGCCCTAAATTAAAATTTGGGCTGAAAGCTCAAACCCGTTAAAACGGGTTAAAAGCCATATCTAATCAGATATATCTGACTTTAGCTAAAAGCTGGGAAATTTTATGATGCTATTAGCGAATTAATGGAGGTTATCAGCCATTAGTTCCAACGTGTGCGAATTTCAGTCCATTAAAATGGACTTGAGCTATTAGCCCGAAATTTATTGACTGGCGAGCGAACAGCGCAAAACTAAAACGCCAGTCTAAAAGTAATTGACATAAGACGCAGAATATGCGGATTGCGTGGGAGAAACATTTAAGCTCAAAAATATGGTTCTTCAGTACTTGTTATGCTAAATTAACAGATACTGAATCGGGAACAGG
>JAWQFQ010000183.1:15527-19508 GCA_035967975.1 Scytonema sp. PMC 1070.18 | reverse complement strand
TAAAAAGGAAATTGATGAACGATTTGATGAAGTTGTCGAGTTTGCAGAAATTGGGGATGCCATTGATGCTCCCGTGCGATCCTATAGTTCTGGTATGGCTGCAAGATTAGGGTTCGCTAGTGCAATTCATACAGAGCCAGATATTCTCTTAATTGATGAAGTTTTGGCTGTGGGGGATATGAAGTTTAGGATGAAGTGTTACCGAAGACTAGCTGAACTCCGTCAAAAGGGGACTTCATTTATTTTGGTTTCCCATAGTCCACAATCTATTTTATCAATATGTGATTCGGCTATCTATCTTTCTAGTGGAAATCTGATAGCCACTGGTGAAACATTAGCAATAATGAATAAGTATGAAGAAGAATTATTTACCAATAATATAACAGCACAACAAGGAATAATGCTGTTACCAGAAAAAAATGAAGCAGAAAGTTCAGGATTAGATATTACATACATCTGTTTTAAAAATGAGCACGGAGAAATTATGGAAGTTCCACTAACAGGTGAATCTGTTCGTTTATGTATAGGATGTAAAGCCCGTAGGAAGATAGATAATGTCACTGTAACCGTGATAGTAACAGACATCAGGTCAGAAAATGGAAGAGTATTGTTCTTAGAGAATAATAAACATAGTAATTCTCTTACAGTCTTACCGGGAAATTCTGAAATTTGTTTACAAATGCCTTACTGTGGTTTAAAACCAGGCTCATATACTATGAAATTAGCAATAGCTGAAAGTTGTTTCTATGTTGTTGATGGAGTAGAGACATTTATGTTTTCAGTAAAAAGCGAGTATAATATGAATCAATGTTTATTTTATCAGCCAGGAGAATGGCAAGTATTTAGAGATTCAAAGATTACTAGCCCTCAATCAAAATTTTCTCATTAAGGATGAATAGTCACTATGTTTGCAAGACAGTTACTCAAAATGATTGCTAAGGTTAAAAAACCTTATTTTCAATGGAGGAAAAATTTAATTGAATTAGAATATAAACGACAATTAGGTAATTATGGAAATGGTTGTATTCTCGGCGACAAAATTCTCTTGAAAAGCAAGTTAAATCAGTTATTCTTGGACAGTAACGTAATCATAGAAGATTATGCTACTCTCGAATGCGGTCTTGATAGCTCTGCTATTTATATTGGGGAGAACTCAGTAATTAGGCACTTTGTAATCCTGAAATCCATACACGGAAAGATAAAGGTTGGCAATAACTGTAGTATTAATCCTTATGCCACTTTATTTGGATTTGGAGACTTAATAATAGGCGACTGGGTTAGAATAGCTACTCATGTGGTTATTAATCCTGCCAATCATTTATTCGACGATGTTAATACTCTAATAGATCATCAACCTTTAACCAACAGAGGCGTCATTATAGAGGATGATGTGTGGATAGGCGCAGGAGCAGTTATCTTAGATGGATGCAAAATAGGTAAAGGTTCTGTAATTGGTGCAGGAGCAGTCGTCACAAAAAGTGTTGATCCTTATTCTGTAGTTGTTGGAGTTCCAGGAAGAACTATTCGTAAAAGAGGTGAGCCTAAAAAAGATGTTGAAAACAATAAGTTGGAGCAATTTCTTACTCATTAGAGGTAAGTAAGGAAGAATAAAGGATGTTTAAGAAGTAAATTATCCAAATTTGAGGTAGGTATTCTGCTTGTTCTAACCTAATGAATACATCGCCTACCTCCCTAGAGTTAACTAAGGATTTTTGAGTGAAAAATCTGTAAACGTCATGGGAATAATAATATAGAGTAACCAATTTTTCTCAGTTTTTATACTGGTAAAATTTACACTCAAAATTATTAAAAAAAAGATTTTCAGGATGAAAGAGGTTAGTCATGAGTAAACAAGAACGAATTCAGGTTTTTATAGGTTCTGGAGAAGCTAGTCTCTTAGAAAGAAAAGTAGCAATATATTCTCTCAGAAAACACACTAAGCGAGAATTAGATATTTATGTGTTTAATGGTACTCATAATGCTATTGAACTCAATGATGGCAAACCTTTTCTTTCCCCTATGTCCTTGAGGATAAAGTACCAGAATGTTACAGAATTTAGTCTTTATCGATTTATAATTCCTCAAGTTTGTAATTATCAGGGCAAAGCCATCTATATTGATTCCGATGTTATCTGTCTGAGTGATATTGGTGAATTGTTTGACACTCCTGTAAATGATTTTGATTTTTTGGCTAAGAAAGACGCTTATAGCCATAAAGATATAGATCTTTGGGGACTTAGTGTCATGTTGATTAATTGTGAAAAATGTAAATTTGACTTAGACACTATTTGTGATGAAGTTGCTAAAGGTTTATATACATACACAGACTTTTCTTGTATGAGTCCTGCATTTTTAAACCACAATCAATACAAAATTAGCGAGATTGACGCTCAGTGGAATGTTTTTGATTACTACGATGAAAACACTAAGTTAATTCATTACACTAACTTATACACTCAACCTTGGAAACATCCAAATCATCCTTACGGAGAGCTATGGTTTACTTACTTCCAAGAAGCTATGAATACTGGATACATTACTCAGCGAGATGTTGAACTGAGTTTGATACGTTCTTATGTAAGGCAAAATTTACTTGAAGGTAACTCGCCTAAAGAAAAATCTAAAAATTGTTTTAAGCGAGTTATTAGTTCAACTCAGCAATCAGTACGAAAGCTTTGGAAAATACAACCAGTTTAAGTGTTCCATTACTCAACAGTCTCTTTATGTACTCACTCATTCCTCTAATTCCGGTTCATCAAACTATTCAACTTCTTAAATTAGAAGCGGAAGCTATTCATCAGGCTGCTAATAGGTTAAAGTCCGAGCAAATAGAACAGGCACTAACACTGTTAACAAACTGTAAAGGAAAGGTTGTGCTAACAGGCGTTGGTAAATCTGGAATTGTTGCTCAAAAAATTACTGCAACTCTCAACAGTGTTGGTATTGTATCTGTCTACTTGCATCCTTGTGATGCCTTACATGGTGATTTAGGTGTTGTTACAGCTTCTGATGTAGCTGTGTTGTTAAGCAATAGTGGGGAAACAGAAGAATTAATCGAAATAATTCCTCACTTACAGCATCGTCAAGTACCAATGATTGCTATACTAGGAAATATTTGCTCTACTATAGCAGCTTGTGCAGATGTAGTTTTGGATGCCACTGTTGATCGCGAAGCTTGTCCCTTGAATTTAGCTCCCACAACTAGCACTACCGTTGCTCTTGCAATTGGGGATGCTATTGCAATGACGTTAATGCAGATGCGAGGTATCACCACCAAAGACTTTGCTATTAATCATCCGGCTGGACGATTGGGTAAGCGCTTGACATTGAAAGTTAAAGACTTAATGTGTAAAGGCGCTGACAATCCTACACTCCCTCTTCAAGCATCTTGGATTGAAGTGATGAGTGCGATCACTCGGGGAGGTTTGGGAGCGGTTAATATTCTTGATGACAGAGGACATCTGGTAGGTTTAATCACTGACGGAGATTTGCGTAGATGGATGCAGAAAACTGAGCCATTGGAGTTGCAAAGTTTAGACGCAGAAAAAATAATGACCTCTAATCCAGTCACAGTAAGCCCAGATACATTGGCTTACAATGCCCTTCAGCTTATGGAAGACCGCCCTTCTCAAATTTCTGTTTTACCAGTTATAGATGATCAGTGGCACTGTTTAGGATTAATTCGACTTCACGATATTATTCGTAGTGGCTTATAAACTCTGGCATCTTTAAAAATTAATTGTTTAGCAAGCTAAAAATTAAGCATTAGATAAATTGTTACTTATAAATGGATATCAAAGTGATTGATTTGCTTTTGATATACCGTGTGTTCCTCAATTGGTAAAAAGTTCAGGACAATATATCAATTTCAATTGGTTACCAGTATCTTACAAAAAGTAATTGTGAGGAACAATATGTCATCAATTAGGGTAGAAGCAGAAAATTATGTAAATTATTACGATACAACACAGGGCAACAGTG
>JAWQFQ010000183.1:0-15427 GCA_035967975.1 Scytonema sp. PMC 1070.18 | reverse complement strand
ATCTCAACTATATCGACCTAATTCCTGTCTCGAATGCTAGTAGCGAAAACAACAACCAAGGTAGTACAACTAACAACACGCAATTAACATCCATCAGGGTAGAAGCAGAAAATTATGTAAATTATTACGATACAACACAGGGCAACAGTGGACGTGAATACCGTTCTGACAATGTTGATGTTGCTTTCAGTGGCGATGTTGGTGGTGGTTATCTTGTCGGTTGGATCGACCAAAATGAGTGGCTGACCTACAACATTAACGTTCCTACCACCGGAGTTTATAGGGTTGAAGCCAGAATTGCCTCAGCTGTTGAAGGCAACTACAGTCTGAAAACGACTGTTGGTGGACAAGAGACGATAGTGAATTTTAGTGGGACTGGTGGTTGGAGAAATTGGCAGAATGCTTGGTCTGTTGGGCAATTATCTTTGAGTGCAGGTACACAACAACTGCGCTTGGATATGCTCACTGGTAATTTCAATCTCAATTACATAAACTTGATTCCCGTCTCCAGTATCGATTATGGTAACGTCATTCAAGGCGGTACAGGAAATAATATCTTTAGTGGGAACAGTGATATAGACACTGTCGTGTATGAACAAGCCAAAGGTCGTATTCATGCTAATTTAAATACTGGTGTCGTCAACCACAAATTTGCTACTTCACCTAACCAGGCGTTCAAGATTATGCCACTGGGTGATTCTAATACTTTTGGCATGATTGAATGGGATTCAGGAGCCTATCGCGATGATTTGTGGTATTTACTAAAAAGCGATCTTTTTAACATCGACTTTGTCGGTCCCCGTTCTACAGGTCCCGATGGTTTTGATAAAGACAATGCTGGATTTGGTGGGTGGAGAATTAGAGATATTGCTAGTAATCAAACGTCCCAGGGTAACGTCAATGTGTGGTTGGATACATATAAGCCTGATATGACTTTGTTAATGATTGGTACCAATGACATACTCAAGGATGACTACATTAGTGATGCACCAACTCGATTGAGCAATCTTATCGATCAAATTACGAATCGATTACCTAGCACCGAGCTTTTGGTTGCTTCAATCGCACCGATCGCCACCACTCCAGAGAAAGCACAACAGGGTGCGGATTTTAATGCAACAATACCTGGCATAGTTAATAATAAAATCATTCAGGGTAAAAAAGTGTCTTTCGTTGATGTTTACAGTGCATTAACGCCTAATGACTTGCAAGATAACATTCACCCAACTCCACAAGGTTATAACAAGGTTGCTGATGTCTGGCATCAAGCAATTCTTGATACAAACATAGGTAAAGATACTCTCACTAATATTGATAACATTGTTGGTTCACCGTTTGACGACATTATAGTGGGAAATGGAGACAATAATGTTATTGATGGTAATGACGGTAAAGATTTACTCACAGGAGGAAATGGCAAAGACACGTTTATCATAGCGCCAGGAAAAGGAACTGACACAATTACTGATTTTAATGTCAGTATGGACCTGTTAGCCCTCTCTGGAGGCTTAACGTTTGGCGACCTAATGATTCAATCAAGCCAGACAGGTTTAGATACTTTAATTAATTACAATAACCAAAGTTTAGCTTCGCTGATGGGGGTACAAGCAAGCTCTGTTAAGTCTAACGTTTTTACTATAGTTTAAGGCAGTTCTTTTAGTAGTTACCAAAAGTCTACGATGAAAATTCTTGCAGTTATTCCAGCACGTTATAATTCAACACGTTTTCCTGGTAAACCTTTAGCGATGATTGGCGATCGCCCAATGGTACAGCGAGTTTATGAAGCAGCCAAAAGTTGTCCTGATTTTACTAAAGTGGTAGTCGCTACCGACAGTGAAACTATCGCCAATTGCGTACATCAGTTTGGAGGAGAAGTAGAAATGACTCGTAGAGATCATGCTACTGGTACAGATCGAGTCGCAGAGGTTGCTCAACGTTACCCCAATATGGCAGTAGTGGTAAATGTCCAAGGCGACCAACCCTTTGTGACAGGTCAAATGTTGTCCCAATTAGTCTCTCCTTACTTAGAAGGAGAATTACCTAATATGACGACTTTAGGATGTCCTTTAGACCTGGAAATAGGCTACAGGGATGCCAATGTTGTCAAAGTTTTGTGCGATCGCCAAGGTAAAGCCCTTTACTTTTCTCGCGCCCCTATTCCTTACTTCCGCAATTCTGGAGCCGCACCTGTTTTTCACCATCTTGGACTTTATGCTTTTGAAAGGAATTTCCTAGCTCAGTATGCTCAAATGAAACCTACTCCACTAGAAGAGTGCGAAGGTTTAGAGCAGCTGCGAGTGCTGGAACATGGATTTGCTATTCGAGTCTGTCTTACTGAAAAGGCAGTTTTAGAAATCAATACTCCAGAAGATTTAGTTCAAGCTCAAACTTTTATTTTCGCTGGTGTGTAAATACCACCAAAGGCTTAAAGTTCAAGATGTTCAAGCCCAAAGAGTTATTTCTACGCGCATACCCAGTACCTCTATCAGAATTTAATCTAGAGGATAAAGACGACCAAAATATTATTGCCTGTCCTAAACCACCCATAGAGGCAGTAAAAGCAGGTAAAGCTATATCCGTACCATCAGGTCAGTTTGATGTTTGTGTCATCCTAAAACAACTTGACGACTTTCAACCTGAACTGGTTAATTTATCAGCTAGAAATATGAACTTCATACCAAGAGGACTTGAGAAAATTAAATGTCCAAAGGTTATGAAGATTGGTGATACTTTCCATTGGGGTGATGGTTCACTAAGTGGTATCATTAATTATTGCCAAACTTTACAATGTGATTATCATTGGGTATATCAAGGAGTTCAGCATTTACACTTTTTTATTGAAGCTGGTCTCAAAAACGTGTTTTGGCTACCAGGAACCCCTGTAATTCATCATTATGTTCCCCAGAAAAGCACGTTGAAAACCTATGACATTGTATTTCGAGGTTCTCAATCCGAACTTCATGTTCATCGTAGTAGACTACTAAAATTCCTGCAAAGCTCTGGCGTCAATATTGACATTCAAAAGAAGCCATATATTGAGTGTCTTGAAGACTACGCTAAATCCCAAATAGTATTCAACTGTGGCTTAAACGGAGATACAAATCGACGGGTTTTTGAGGTACTGATGGCAGGTGGTTTTTTACTGACAGATCGCCTCACTCCTCAGTCAGGTCTGTTTCATTTGTTCCAAGAAGGTATTCATTTAGAGTGCTATGGAAACGAAGGAGAGCTACTCGAAAAAATTAACTTTTATCTCAAAAATCCTGATAAAGCAGAACAGATTGCTCTAGCTGGTCATCAAAAGCTAATAAATTGTTATAATCAGCAAATTATTAAACAAAAGTTTTACCGTTATATATTTAAGGGCGAAATTGAGCCGATTTTCTTGCTAGAACATGATAAACGAGTTCTATACACTCGCCAGAATCGAGATGAAAAGAAATTTAACATTCGCATAAAAGTTTACGAATTAATTCAAGAAATACACCGATTAAATCCTAAAATAAAACTTATATATTGGAAAGGAAAAAATAAGGATTTATTATCTGATATTGCAGACTTACCCCGGTTAGAAATTACATATTTTAACTCAAAGGATGCTATTATTGGAGTAGACGATTGGTGTGCTAAAGTTGGTATTAAAGAACAGGTTCATCTACAATGCTTGCTTTCGGATCATCAGTTTCAAATCGTTTTAGTTGATTTACCAAACACGTTAACTACATTAAAAAAGCTTTTTTTTGAAGTTGAACTACTAGTGGCTGAATCTGGTCTTCTCTTACTAGTAGGAAATAAACCAAACAAAATAAAAGAATTTTTTATCAACTGGCTAGCAAGATTAAGAGGTTTTGTCTCTATTAACCTTTTTGTAGAAAACCGTCAACAGCAGTTAGGAATTGGAGCTTGTTTTGTTTTTCAAAAACTACCTAAGCGTGATTCAGTCTATTCGATAGCAATAGAACCAAAGCTATTTGTTAACAGTTTCAACAATCCGGCAAAGTTACGTATGCAGCTCAGTTCTTTACCACTGATTGTACAGATGAAAAAGTCTGTGAAAAATTTGTTATCTTCGTAAATCTTTAAAATTAGGTTAATTGTGTATGTTACAGCAATCAACAGTAGAGCCAATTTGTATTCCCTTATCCTTTGACGAAATTGTTCGCGAAATCCACAATTTTACAGATTTACCTGAACAAGAAGTTAGGCATAGAGTGTGGATGGAAGCGATGAATGTAGGTTGGAATGTCCTGCAAGATGTACCAGTCTTTCAGGTCAAACCCCACCATTTCGATGACAAGATGAGTCAGCTCTACCGAGAGAGTTATGGATTTATATTTGAAACGTTAGTCTTTTGGGTAAGCCCTTCAAGACAAAAATGGATTGAATCCGCCCTTAACCGAATTCACTTATATGCCAAAAATCAAAATTTAAAACCGGAACAAGTCAAAATTCTCATGTTGGGTGACGGTACTGGTAACGATTCACTGTTTCTTGTAAAGAATGGCTTCAAAATTGACTATTTTGATTTTCCTGGTAGCAAAACATCTGATTTTACAACAAAACGATTTGCTAGCTACGGTTTATTAAAAAAATTCGTCAATATTATTACTGATTACAATCTATGCTTATCCCAACAATATGATGTGATTTTATCCTTTGAAGTGCTGGAGCATCTCACAGATCCACCTACTGCGATTCGAGAGATTTCCTCAATGCTCAAATCAAATGGCATTGCACTTATTACTGAATCATTCAGCAAAGTACGTCCTAACCTACCTACTCACTTAGCAGCAAACTCCAAATACGATGGGTTAACAGCTTGTATGTTTCTTAAGTATAACATGATGCTGTCCTGGTACGAGCGGTCAACAAGGGGTAGACCAATGGAGTTTTCTAAATTAGGTCGTACTTCCGTCCTAAGTGTCGTACAGCTTTTTCAAGATAAAACTATTAGAGAATCCTATTTTAGAGCTATCACTCGCAATTTTAAACAGAACTGCAAGCAAGTGCTTAAAAGAATTTTAGGTAAAAATAGGGTATAGGGTGTGGGGAAAAGAAATTTTCATGCGGGAAGTATATACGCAGTTGATGATAGCTACTAATATTCTTTGAGGAGAATCCATAATGAAAGTTTCTGTTTTAATTAACAATTATAATTATCAAAATTACGTTTTAGATGCTATAAACAGTGTTTTAAAACAATCATTTTTAGTAGATGAAATCATTGTTGTAGATGATACATCTACAGATAACTCCGTTGAAATATTAAAAGAAAATTTTTCTAACCATGAAAAAATAAAATTAGTTTTGAAAGAGAAAAATCAAGGACAACTTTCCAGCTTTCATGAGGGTTTTTTTGCGTCTCAAGGAGATATTATTTGTTTTCTTGATGCCGATGACCTTTACAAGGAAAATTATATCCAAGAAATTGTAACATTTTATAAAAAATATCCGGAATGCGATTTTTTATTTTGTAGTGCAGAAGTATTTGGTAATGAGGAAAAAATTGTTGATGCTTACGAAAAAAACCGCGATATAGGTATTTCTAGAATTGTAACCCTTTATAAGAAAGTATGGTTGGGTCATAGAACTTCAACTTTTTCAATGCGGAGACATGTTTTAGAGAAGATATTACCAATTCCTTATTTAGAAGACTGGCGTATTCGAGCAGATGATTGTCTTACTTATGGATCGTCAATAGTAGGAGCAAGAAAGTTTTACATGGCACAACCTCTTATAAAGTATAGAGTACATGGCAAGAATGGTTACTATGGACGCAGCCACGAGAAAACAGAGGAGTACAAAAAACGATATGAAGAGGCTGTAAATCGCTTAATTTCATTTTTATCAACGAAAATGAACTATCCAAGTAACTTATACGAGCAATTGGATGTAGAATTCAGGACGATTCCTCATCCTCTTGTGCAAGAGTACGTGACAGTAAAAGCTCTCTTACGAGAGTCTAAACTTCCTTTTTGGAAAAAGGTAATTAAATTTATATCCATTTACACTCACTTTCGTATCAATGGTGATTTCTCTGGTCGATTCTTTCCACCTGCTCGGAAAATAACGACTTAGGAAAACGAAAGGTCATTCCGATTTAGTGCTGAAAATAATACCAACTTTGAGTATGAGAAAATTATTATTGAACAGTAGGCTACTTCTACCTCCTCAGTTAATATTTACTATCATTCTCATATTAATCTTGGGAATCTTCTTTAGATTTATCAATTTAGAAAGTAGAATGTATTGGCACGATGAAACTTATACTTTATTACGAGCCTCTGGGTACACAGTGGAGGAGGTGATTCCTAAAATTTTTGATGGTCAGGTAATTGAGCTTGAAAAATTAAAAAAATATCAAAGTTTTAATCCTGACAAAAACTTTGTTGATACAATTAACTCCCTGGCTACAGAAGACCAACACCATCCGCCGATGTACTATCTAATGACGCGATGGTGGATTGAATATTTTGGTGATTCTGTAATGGCAATTAGAACTTTACCTGTCCTCATCAGTCTATTTACTATCCCTTGTATCTATTGGCTTTGTCTGGAGCTTTTTAACATTAACTTGACAGGATGGATAGCAATGGCATTGATGGCTGTTTCACCTTTCCATGTCTATTATGCTCAGGAAGCAAGAGAGTATAGCTTATGGACAGTTATGATTCTGTTGATGAGCGCCTCGCTGCTGCAAGCACTAAGGTTAAAGACAAGGTTGACATGGGGGATTTATGCAGCAACTACAACATTAACACTTTACTCAGCAGGGTTTTCTATTTTTATTTTGATTAGTCATGGAATCTATGTAGCAGTCATTGAAGGTTTTCGATGGAGTAAAGAATTTGTTGCTTACTTGTTAGCATCATTTACCGGACTTCTTGCTTTTTCACCCTGGATAGTTATTTTTTGCATAAATTTTGCAAAAGTTCGACAATCCACAGGGTGGATGGATATGACTCTAACCCCGTTAGCTTTAGCTAAAACTTGGATCTCTAATATTGGATTTGTTTTTTTTAAAGCATTGCCTATTCCTGGTTCTCTCAACCTTGTGCTAGCTCTAGCCGTAACTGCTTTGGTGGGCTACTCATTTTACATTCTTTTCAAAGAAACTCCGATTCGTGTGTGGCTATTTGTTTTAACCCTAGCCTTACCCCTCACTCTTACTCTGTTGCTAGCAGATTTGATTTTAGGTGGAATACGTTCTACAAATAGTCGTTACCTTATTCCATTTTATCTTGGATGTCAACTGGTAGTGAGTTACTTTCTTGCTTATCAGATAATTTCTACGAAACTTAGTTTTTGGAAACAGAAACAGTGGGCAAGCATCACTGTTATTTTCATCACCGTTGGTATTATTTCTTGTGGGCTTCAAAGCTTTAAACAATCTGTTAGTGATAATCAGCAAGTTGCTGACATTATCAATAAAGCGTCGCGACCACTTGTAATTAGTAATGAAGTGTCTTCTAAAGGTGGTGGAACCTTCGGCGACATAATGACTTTGAGCCATTTGCTTGAGTCAAAGGTCAAATTTCAGCTAGTCATTGACCCAGCCATACCAGATATTTCTAGGAAATTTAGTGATGTTTTTTTATACAAAATATCAGAAATATTGAATCAAAGCTTAGAGAAAAAATATAAAATGCAGCCCATGTATAAAAGTCAGCTTTGGCGATTAAAGGTTCAATAAAATATTAACTTAGATTTTTAAAACTTTTTCCAAATAAATTTGCTAATAATTTGACAAAGGTGCATTTTTTTGTTGAATGGAAATTAACAAAGTTACCTCCTGAGTGAATTATGCTCCCAAAATATTCCTTTATCGTTCCTATATACAATGAAGAGGAAACTATTCCTGAAATGTATCGCCGCCTCAGCGCTGTTATGAATCGGATGGATGGTCTTGTAGAACTCATCTTAATTAACGATGGCAGCCGCGATCGCTCTTTACAAATGATTAGAGAGGTTCATCAAAAGGATGAACGGGTTTGTTACATAAGCTTTGCTCGTAACTTTGGTCATCAGATAGCTGTAACAGCTGGTTTAAACTTTGTACGAGGTCAGGTTATTGTGATTCTAGATGCTGATTTGCAAGATCCACCTGAACTGATTCCAGACATGGTTGAAAAGTGGCGACAGGGCTATCAAGTCGTCTATGCCCAACGGATGCGTCGTCGCAAGGAAGGTTGGTTGAAGCGCTTTACTGCTTACGCTTTTTATCGCATTCTCAAACGCTTAGCAGATGTAAACATCCCGGTAGATACAGGCGACTTCTGTTTAATGGACAGAAAAGTTGTTGATGTACTCAACTCCATGCCTGAGAGGAATCGATATATTCGAGGTTTGCGATCGTGGATTGGATTTCGGCAAACGGCAATTCGTTTTGAGCGAGACCCGCGTTTTGCTGGAGAGGTAAAGTATACTTTTCGTAAATCACTAGCATTAGCGATCGATGGTTTAATATCTTTTTCTAAAGTTCCACTGCGGCTCTCAACTTATCTGGGGCTTGTGTCAGCTGGTATGGCACTCTTGATGATTTTACTAATACTGTACTGGCGCTTCACTGATCCCTATTCATCCTTGACTGGACTTGCAACTATTTTGGTTGCAGTTTTCTTTCTGGGAGCTGTAGAACTCATTGTCATTGGCATTTTAGGTGAATATGTTGGACGAATTTACGAAGAGATTAAGGGTAGACCTCTGTACACACTAGAGGAAATCAGTGGTTTTGATAATGAGTTGCCAGACGAAGATAACAAGGTATATGTTCCTTTAAAAAAGACTCAGTAAGCGTAAATTATTTCGCGTTTTAAACCATTAGATATCTACAGGTCGTATAACAGATTAGTCAAAAAATGTCATTGCATCAGTATTTGCCTCCATACTCATAACATTCCTCATTTTCTAATTCTTCCTCCTTATGCTGAACTCTAAGGGCTTTATTTTCTTGCTTACGATTGTTTGTCTCATAATAACGGCATTAGCAGTGTATTTTATTGGAGGTGTTGAGCCAGCAAAGCTTCAAGTGTGGTTAAAACAAGCTGGTATCTGGGCTCCTATTTTATATATCGTTATTTATACGATGGCAACTATGTTAATGCTGCCTTCAACTGCTCTTAATTTAACTGGAGGCGCAATCTTCGGCATATGGTTAGGTACCCTTTGGACTAGTGTTGGTGCGCTTGCTGCCGCAGTTATATCATTTTTGTATTCTCGTACAGTTGGACGTACAGCGTTGACTAAAAAGCTATCTAAAGGTTGGCGGACAATGGACGTTGAGATTCGCAAAGGAGGAATGTTTTATATATTTGCCATTCGACTTTTACCAATTATTCCTTATGGTTTAGTTAACTTTGCAGCTGGTCTCACATCAGTTAGTTTCAAAGACTATTTTCTGGGTACTGTTTTGGGTACGGTTCCAGGTCTTTTTCCTTTTGTACTCATAGGGAGTTCTGGCTTAAAGGCAGTGAAAACAGGAGATGTTCTGCCACTAATTGGAGCATTTGGGTTGGTAGGAACACTAGTTATAGGAGCTGTTTGGTATCGAAATCACCGATTCTAACTTCGCGTCTCTCATATCAAATTGGGAGAAAATACTGCTTATATACGTCTAAAATTTTAGGAATTACTAGAGGAGATATTAAAAATGAAAGTATCTGTCTTAATAAACAACTACAATTACCATAATTTTGTTTTTGAAGCTGTCAATAGTGTCATAAAACAATCAATACCTGTCGATGAAATTATTGTTGTTGATGATAAATCGACAGATGATTCAGTTCTCATATTAAAGGAGAATTTTGCCGATAATCCAAAAATAAAGCTTGTTTTAAAGGAAGAGAATCAAGGACAGCTTTCTAGTTTCAACGACGGCTTTAAGGCATCGCAGGGAGATATTATTTGTTTTCTTGATGCTGACGATATTTATACAGAGAATTATATTCAAGAAATTGTTAATTTCTATAAAGAAAATCCTGAATGTGATTTTTTATTTTGTAGTGCTGAACTTTTTGGCAATGAAGAACGAATTGCTAGTTGCTACAACAAAAACCGTGATTTAGGTATTACTAGAATCATAACTCTTTATAAAAAGGTATGGGTAGGTCATAGAACCTCCACTCTATCAATGCGTAGATGTGTGCTTGAGCAGCTATTGCCGATTCCTTATTTAGAAGATTGGCGTATACGTGCAGATGACTGTTTAGTGTATGGAGCTTCAATAGTACAGGCAAGAAAATTTTATTTAGCTCAACCTTTAGTAAAATACAGAGTACACGGTAATAACGGTCACTACGGACGCAGTAAAGAAAGAACGACCGAATACTTACAAAGATACGAGCAAGCTGTTGAACGCTTATTTTTGTTTTTATCAAAAAAAATGGATTATCCAAATAATCTACATGAACTTGCTCATCTAGAATTTAAGACTATACCTCATCCTACTGAAGAGGAATTTAAGATGGTTAGAAATTTAATCAAACGAACTAAAGCTCCTTTTTGGAAAAAGGTTATCATGCTTTTATCTATCTATACACATTATATAAATCAAAGAGATTCTACTTGCAATACTGATCGGATAAGCAAGAATTAGAAACCCGGTTTCTCCTGCAAAACCGGGTGTCTGAGACTTCAACTATTGTTAACCGAGCAGTATTGATTCTACTCGTTCATGAGTCAAATATAAATCTCTTCTTGTCCGAGCATAATTTGATACTTTTTGTTGAACTTTCTATCTCTCATAGATAATTATTCCTACTGTCGTATTATTAGTTAGTGTATGTATTTGCCAATTTTGATTCTTCACCGTGGGTATTCTACATATCTCATGTACTGCCTAGCTCAAGCAAAGGCGCTTAATCCCGATTCGGATGTAATATTACTCGGAAATGAAAGCAATAAACACATAGATTTTGTTTTTTATGAAAATATTGAAAAGTATGACGATGAAGCTAAAGAATTTGAGAAAATTTATTCATCGAAACACATGAGTTTTAGTGAATATCAGTATGAGTTGTTTTGTTTTCAAAGATGGTTTATTCTCAAAAGATTTTTGGAAAAAAACAATTTAGATAGATGTATACACTTAGACTCTGATGTTATGATTTATGTCAATCTTTTAGATGAATTTTCTAAGAAATTTGAGAAATTCAATTTTACTTTATCCAAGAAAGGATCGGGACATAATTCCTTTATTAAATATCAAGGTATAGAAAATTTCTGCCAACTCCTTACGAATTTTTACACCGATCCAGGATTGTATGAAATTCTTAAGTCAATCAGAGAGAAAGCGCTGTCGGCAGGACAAAAGGCTGGTGGTATTTGTGATATGACTTTATTAAACCAGTACTATCAGAGATACTCTCATGAAATTGGTATCACTTCAGATATCATAGATGATTCCGTGTATGATGCTAATATAAATAATTCGGATGGATTTGAAATGTATGATGGGATAAAAAAAATTTATTGGGTAGATGGTCATCCTGTTTGTAAGCATTTGAACTCAGGAAGGGAGATTAGATTTAATTCTCTCCATTTTCAAGGGCAGTCTAAAAAATATATAAAGAATTATTTTACAGGGAACAACCAAAAATTAAATTATTATCAATTTAAATATAAAGTTTCTAATTTTTTGGATAAATATACAATAAGATAATGGACTTTATAATAATTTGTGTTATAAAAAAGATAAGTAATGAATGTCAGAATATTAAAATATAAAAACTGAGAAAACCTGTTTCTCAAAGAAATCGGATGTCTGTATATGAAACTTATCACAACTTACTTAGAGGTGCTATACTTATAAGATGAAAAATCCAAGAATGGGTATATTTATCTAAGAAAAAATTCTGATTGAGAAAAAATAAACTTATGGCTTGCATTCAAATTACGAAGAATTTCTCGATAGGTGATGATTGCCCATTTGCCTTGATTGGCGGTCCTTGCGTTATAGAATCGGAGGATTTTACTTTGAAAATGGCGGAGGAAATCCACAAGGTGTGCGATCGCCTAAAAATATCTTTCATCTTCAAATCTTCTTTCGATAAAGCGAATCGGACTTCAATTAGCTCCTTTCGAGGACAAACCCTAGACACAGGGCTAGAAATCTTGCAAAAGGTTAAAGACAAGGTTGGTGTCCCAGTACTAACTGATATTCACGAAAGCTACCAAGCAGCACCTGTTGCTGAAGTAGTAGATGTTCTGCAAATTCCCGCCTTTCTCTGTCGTCAGACGGACTTGCTCATGGCAGCCGCCTCTACAGGTAGAGCAATTAATGTGAAAAAAGGACAATTTCTTGCCCCTTGGGACATGAAGAACGTTGTTCGTAAGCTTGAAGCTGGAGGAGCTAAGAATATTTTGCTAACAGAACGAGGCAGTTCGTTTGGTTACAACACTCTTGTTGTGGATTTTCGTTCACTTCCCCAGATGCGAGAACTAGGTTATCCCGTCGTCTTTGATGCAACCCACAGTGTTCAAATGCCAGGAGGACAAGGAGATAAATCTGGTGGACAGCGACATTTTGTCCCCTACTTAGCCAGAGCTGCTGCTGCTGTAGGTATTGATGCTCTATTTATGGAAGTCCATGAAAACCCGGATATTGCCCTGAGTGATGGTCCAAACATGGTGCCGTTAGAAAATTTAGAACAAATTTTGAAACAAGTATTGAGCATTCGTAATTCTTTATAAACAATCTTACTGATTTCTTTACAATGAATAACAGTTCTGATTCTGAATTGCAAGAACGTTTATCTCAAGTCAAGCTTCTGGTATTGGATGTGGACGGTGTCCTTACCGATGGTGGGCTTTACTATACAGAAAGCGGAGAAGAACTGAAGAAATTTAACGTCAAAGATGGTCAAGGAATCAAATTAGTTATGCAGGCTGGTATTGAGGTCGCTATTATCACTACCAGCACTTCTGATGCAACGTTCCATCGCACTAGGAAGTTAGGCATTAAGCATACCTTTATTGGTATTGAAGATAAGCTAACTATCATTAACAAACTTTGTAAAGAACTGGGTTTATCTCTCTCTCAAGTTGCTTATGTAGGTGACGATATTGTCGATTTACCAGGGATGCGTGCGGTGGGCTGTCCCCTGACAGTAGCTGATGCAATGCCAGATAACCAAGCTTGCGCCTTGTATGTCACCCAACGAGCTGGGGGACAGGGATGCGTTAGAGAAATTTGTGACTTATTGTTAAAAACTCAACTCAAGAGTTGAAGACAAGCTGTTGTTAATAGAAAAATGATGAATCGCAAACTTATTAAACGAGTTATCACCTGTCAAGGCACTATTCAACTGGTCACTGCACTATCAGTGCTCGCTCATAGAGAAAGAGAACAGCAGCACCTAGGCTATCAATATGAAAACTATCTGGTTATTTACGAACTTTATGCTCCTTCAGAACAGGTAGATGAGTTTGTGGTATTGATTAAGAAAATGGCAGAACTTGTCTCTGATTGGAAAGCAATTGTATATATTTCTCCAGAAGAACTAAAAAACATAGAGATTAAACTGAAAACTACTGGGTATTCAAAGATATTTAAAATAGTACATGAATTAGTAGGTATTGACTCTCCAAATGAAATTTACTTATGTAGAAACTGGCAGTTTGGTAATAAACTTTTGATAAATACCTACCGTTCTGCCGAAAAAATTTGCTATGGAGATAGTATTGGAATTTACTTTTCTCAAAATTCACCAGTCATTTCTCCTGTACCGAAAATATCAAAAACCCCTCTCCTCCATCACGTTATTCAAGATAAAATCGTAGGTTTAATTAGAAATATAAAACACTATCTAAAGCTGAAGACTGTTTTAAAAGATATTGATTTTAATATCGGCTATTTTATTTTACCTAACATTCTGGGGGAAAAACCTCCTATGAAAGTTATTACTACAGATAAATTAAGTCTTTTAGAAAAATTTCACAAAATGCGGTGTTTGGTAGAATTAGAATATGTTGATTATTTGTGTTATAAAATAGGCAATGCTCCTGTTTCAGTTCTCCTAACTTCCAATTTATCTGAAGCTGATAGAATGTCTATGGATAATGAAATCGCTGCATATAAGAAATTTTTAATGACTGAGAAAATTGATCCAGATAGTGTTTTGGTATTGAAGCCTCATCCAAGAGATAGTGAAGTCAAAATCAGAAAATTAGAAAATACATTAGCTGATTTGTATACAGAGGTAGTGACCCTATCAAAACAAAATCTATTCTTTCTTCCATTTGAAGTGTTCTTTATGGCAGCTTTCTTGAATTCAGACTTGACATTTACTAACAAACTTAGAGTATTTGCTGTTAGCTCAGCTTGTCTTTCATTAAGCTTGTTATTTAACGTCCCTTGTGTTGTCGGCTTTGGTGAGCAAATTACATCTAGTACTTTTTATGAAAACTACGTCGGTAGTAGATTGCAACATGAGCAAGACTTAAGAGTAGCGATTGACGCAATTAAAGATAAGTAGAGCTATAAAATTTGTAAAGCCCGTAGGACGATAAATAAAGTCCAGTTGCTAAAGTTTCAGCAACTCTCTCCTGAACGCGAATACTGCAAGGGATACAATAGTCGAAGCCTCAGAAACCCGGTAACTCGTACGAGTTACCGGGTTTCTATCACTCTTTCATCACTCTGGTGAGAGAATTTTTGTAAACCTTGCTACATAAGGCTTAACTTGTGACAAATGATGTTTAGGTGTTGTATGAAACCTACAACCATTTTCAGGTAAATAGACCACATTTGTAGGGGCGAATGGTTGTTCGCCCTCGTCTTTGATTTTTCTTTTTCTAGAGTAATAGAAGAATTTCAAGTCTCTATTCTTACGCAGTATTGGATGTGGTATTGTTTGTTGTTCCAATTGTAAAGTTTTTATGAAGAAAACCCGAAAAATATATGAAGATTATATGAAATTTTCATAAAGATACGATTTCTCATTAAAGAGAAAATTAGACTGAAGTGGACAAACCAAAATAGCTCGGTTTTTGTCGGAAAGGCAACGGTTTATATCGGAAGAGCGATCGCGTATGCACATATGCGTATGTGAATGATGATATTCATTTTGTGCCTCAATATTTATCAGGATGCATTATTAGGTAATCTACCTGTTCTAAATGCATTTGTATTTCGTGCATCTAACTAATTAATCATGCTATATTCGTGTCTCAACTATTTTTTGAATGAGACTCAAGAGACCTCATTGCATAGATACAGAGTTTTTTTGCTCACTTTCAAAAGTGATAATCTATACATAGAGACAAAAAGTACAGCTCAATTTACAAAAATTTCCTGATACAAAAATAATTAAAGGAAAGGATGATACGGAGGGGGAAAACCAGATTTTTTGACATAAATGTTTCGTTGAATGCTAACAATCGATTAGCTTAAATTCACCAACCAGAAAGAACAAAACAAGGTGATTCA
>JAWQFQ010000182.1:0-19513 GCA_035967975.1 Scytonema sp. PMC 1070.18 | reverse complement strand
GGTCAATTTAAAAAATGCCTTGGTTGTCCTGTTTTGTCTAGGAAAAATGTAGCGGGACCTTTAGAGATTTTCCCCCCTTTTTAAGCTACGGTGTACACACAAGTCGAGTTGGGAATCAAATGGACGGAAAAGAACGGAAAATGATTTTTTGAAATCCTTGATTTTCCGTTCAACCTCTATCAATAAGCTGGCACTATTGAGAATCAATAGGCTCAACTCAAAACCTTACCTACTAAGGCTTTTATCTTACCAGGCAAGGATTTTAGGACTTCTGTGTACACCGTAGCCTTTTTAAGGGGGGCTAGGGGGGATCAAGCAGTGCTTGAAATTACAGCCAACCACTTTTCAAACAACCTCTAAGTCGGTATGTAAGTCTAATGGAATCAAAGCAATAGGTAATAAAAGAGCGTTATGCAATTAGCCCAATTAGAGTCAAGATGGAAAAAATTATTTATACCTTTTCAATCAGATGCCAATTTAGTTCAGGAAATCTTTTTTAACTTGGTAGCAATCTATACTAGCCAACAGCGTTACTATCATAACTTATTCCATATTCAGCACGTTCTCGATATAGTTATTATGCTAGAACCTCTTGCTGACCATTGTTCAAATGTACAAATGGCGGCTTGGTTCCACGACGTTATTTATGACCCAAAATCTCAGGATAATGAAGAAAAAAGTGTTGAATACGCTTCTGCTGCTTTAAGTGGTTTAGGTATACCAATAGAAATGATAGCTCGCATAGCTAGTATGATTTTGAATACTAAAAATCATCATGCTCCCTTAGATGATATTGATAGTCAAATTCTTTTAGATGCAGACCTCAGCATTTTAGGTTCAAACCAATTAAAATACAACGCTTACGCTCGGGCTATTCGTCAGGAATATTCTTGGCTTTCTGACAAAGAATATCAAGATGGTAGAAAAAGTGTGTTACAAAATTTTTTAAGAAAAGACAAAATCTATTTCACAAACAAGGCTTATCAACTACTGGAGTTAAAAGCAAGGGAAAACATAAAAGCTGAATTAATGAACTTGTGATGTTCTTCGCTTCTCTATCGCCAACATCAATTGCGATCGCATACCGTAAAGATATCATAGCTATATAATTTGTATTGCGATGCTGGTAAAAAAGCTAAAAACCCGGTCACCATAGTTGTAACCGGGTTTCTAGAGTAAATCATAAAGGGGTGATATCCCCTTGGGTTAGTTATAAAGGATTAGATATAAGTGGTTAAGCTAATATTGACTTCAAGGGGCAACTAACCTATTCCGGAAATTACGAGATATTTTGTCGGTTGATTTTCAGAACTGAGTCAGTTGTATGCGAACACCGGAATCAAGACGCGGAACCTTGAAATACTGAATTTGATCGTCAGGTTTGGGGATCTCGTCTTGGGTCGGCTTTTCTTGCAAACATTGTTTGAGTTTAGGACCAGGGTCTTTAAGCAATTCAAATGGATCGAGTTTTTTGCAGCCTCCTTCGCGGACTAGTCGAATCGAATCAGCAACTTGTCTGAGATTTTCAGTTCGGTTGCTGGAATTTCTCGCCCCACTATTAATTGTCAAGGGTTGAGTGACCAAAGCAGACGCCTGACCGGGGTCTGTGACTATTGGAGCGAGATTCTCTTCATTAGCAGAAGCAGGAGGAACTAAGGCGATCGCACCCATGAAAACAATCAAGGCTTTTAGCAAGCATTTCATAAATATCTCCTTACGTAGAGCGTGAGCCTGAGAACTTGAGCAAAAATCTAACATAAGATAGAAGAATCTTTAGCCACTTAGCAACAATTTTTACTGATTCTCCTAGCAACTGTATGGAAAGTGACATTCCACAGGATGAGGTAGTTTCCCTTAGGATAGAGTAGTATCTTCTTTCTTCTTCCCTGAGATAAAAATTTATTAGCACGCTACTTGGACAAAGCCGTCTGATGAACCTAACTACGACTAGGGCTGGAAAAATTGCCAGCATTATTGAAAAGCGCCGCCCCTTAGCTGAGAAGATTAGGACGGTAGAGGCAAATTTAAAAAATCTTTCCTCTGCACTTCGTTATCTTGACACCCATTGTCATGAATTGCTGACAAGAGTTGACGATCCAAATATTGTCGGACGATTGAAGGAAATCGATTTAGCAAGGATTCAATTAAATATCACGGTTGAACTCGAAGCATTGAATAAACTTAAAATGCGGTTTTGGCGTGATACGCTAAATATTGGAGTTGTAGGAAGAGCAAGGCAAGGCAAAAGCAGACTTCTACAAAGTTTAACAGGACTGACCGCAGCAGAAATTCCAGATGGGGATCGACAGCACTGTACGGGTGTCCGCAGTACGATTCATCACAATCCTAACGTAGAGACCTATGGTGAGGTGTGGTTTTATTCAGAACGGTCATTTTTGGATGAGGTCATTGCTCCCTACTATGAAAAGTTGCGTTTGGGTGCTAAACCCATCTCTATGACAGAGTTTGCAAGCAACCCACTACCACCATTACCAAAAGACCTCCCTGGATACGCTGAACCGGGAGCAATGTACGAGCATCTTACCAGATATCACACCCATCTCGAAAAATATCGCCACTTACTCCAACAACCTTCCCCCCTACGTATTTCTCGTGGGGAAATTCGTGAATATGTTGCACAAGATACTCCTGATGGACAAAGGGTATTTTTTAATTACCTAGCAGTCCGGGAAGTCAAGATTGTTTGTCGCTTTCCCAACACTGATGTCGGACAAATTGCATTGGTCGATATGCCCGGTTTGGGGGATACTGGTGTTGGGGATGAAGAACGGATGGTGAAAACTTTGGGACAGGATGTGGATGCTGTGCTGTTTGTGCGGATGCCAAAGTCATCAGGAGACTACTGGGCAGATGTGGATGTACGACTGTATGATACAGCACGGGCAGCATTGGTGGATTTGCCAATTGAGTTGTGGTCTTTCATGATTCTCAATCGCACAGGAGCAGACTCTAAAAATGGTGATAATTGTAACAATTGTCAAGATTTGGCAGAGACTTTAAACGAAAAACATCTCAAGGTTGTTAACTCCCCAATTGCTAACTGTGCTAGTGCAGAAGAAACTCATAAAGTTCTGGATGAGGTGCTAGATTACTTGGCTGCAAACATGACTTCCTTGGACGAGCAATACGCCTCCTCATGTCAAGAACGATTGCTTCAACTTCACAATGCGGCAAATTCTGAGTTAGAAAAAGCACGATTAGCTTTAGGAGAAGTTACGCAGCAAGATAGCTGGTTCCCTTTATTTTTACAATTGTTTGATGAGCTTTGGAGCAATCTCACCAGTGGTTTGGAAAAACTGCTCAGACATCTCAAACAGCAAAGGAATGCTCAAGACATTTATTTTAAACAGCAGGTAGAAGCAGCTGTGGAAGCGTGTCGTCAAGATACGGGTATTCCTGAAATAGAACAAGTTGAGCAAAGACGCGATCGCGTGGGTGGTTATCCCAACGCCTATTACCAGTATTTGAACGAACTTCGCGCCCATCTATCGCAATATTTCTTAACACTAGATGACGGGTTGAAGCAATTGCTTTTAAAAGTCAAATCCCAAGTTGCGGATGTGCTGGTAGAACAAGGACACTTGGGAGAACTGACAGAAAACAGAGGATACAAGTTGCTCAATGAAATCGCCAACCAGTTACCGGAATCCTTACCCAAACTAAAGTTAGGGTTTCAAATTCTTTCCGAGTTTGATATTTCCTATCGCGGACTCATCCAGCACCGGATTCGCAGACACTTAGATGGTTTAACACCTGACGAAACATCGCTGCAACTTTCCAAGTCTCCCACTGCAAAAGAAATCGTCACAAACCTCAAAACTCTTCACGCAGAAGCAATTTATGGCTGTGAGACAGCGTTGGAAGACTTACTGTGCGAACCCAGTCTTGCTGCATTTGCCATAGTAGAGGAGTTTGTGGATCGCGTTTTACGTGCTGAAGGAGCAAAAACAGAGTGGCGTATCTTTTTAGAAGAAGTGCGAGCACTGGTTTGGGAAGATGAATTTGAACAGTTAGGCGATCGCACTCGACTGCGGCGAGAATGGCTAGACTCCGTAGATAAAGCAGTCACAGCCAATCAATTAAATAAGTTGGTGTAAATAAACACAACTTGTTGTTAGGGCTGATAGTAGTTAGTAGTTAGTAGTTAGTAGTTAATGGCTAGGCAGCATCTTCACAAAAGTTTACATAACTAGGTTTATTTGTGTCAATCGGGTTAGATAACATCAGATTTTTGTAATAACTAAGGTCAGGAAAAGTTCATGCAGGAATTGAAAATCACTATGCTTGGTCCTAGTGGTGTAGGTAAGACAACTCTGTTAACAGCACTGTACGAGCAATTTGAGAACACTATTGGTAAAACCGATTTACAACTCACCCCTGATGAAGAAAGTTCGGCTATCTTACAAGAGCGTTTAATGGAACTTAAGAGCTTACTGGACGATTTTGAACCAAGAGGGGGGATTCGGGGTACAGAAGGAGAACCAGATACGCTGCGCTCTTTTGTTTTTGGTTTGGGAAGAAAAGGGAAAAAACCTTCTTTAGAACTACACTTTCAAGATTACCCAGGAGGTTACCACGCTGCCAAGACTACACCAGAAAAGAGGCATTTTGTCAAGCAATTGCTGACTGAATGCGTCGCAGTTCTTATTACAATAGATGCACCTGCTTTAATGGAACAAAAGGGAAAATGGCACGAACAAATTAATAGAGCCCAACAAATGACCGATTTATTTAAAACGGCTTATCAAGAATTAGAATCACCAAGACTAGTGATATTTGCACCTGTTAAATGTGAAAAGTACCTGCAAGATGAAAAATCAGCGAAGGAGCTTTTGCAGCGTGTTAAAGACGGGTATGCTAAACTTATTGACCTTTTGAGTTCACCTGCTTTACTTCCAAAAGTCGCTGTGGTTATCACACCAGTACAAACTGTCGGTAGTGTTGTCTTTTCTCGCATTGAAACAAATACAACTATGCCACATTTTCTCTTTCGTAAAACCAGTCATGACGCGGAGTATAGCCCCACAGACAGCGAGCAGCCCCTGAGATATCTGTTGCGGTTTTTATTAAAACTTCATTTAGACACAAGGAATTGGGGATTTCTAAATTTTCTTCGCGAATTGTTAGGAAGAGATTATTACCTGAAAGAAGCTATACGTCAGTTTTCTACTGAGTGTAAAACTAGTCATGGTTTTGCTATCTTGCAAGGGGAAGATTTATTAAAGGTTTAAACGGAGAGAAATTTATGAAGATTTACGTCCAAAGTCGCGGTTTATCACAAGATTATGATTATTGCTGGCTACCAGAAGTACCGCCTATTTTGAAAAAGTATCGTATTAATGATTTGATTCAAAGCGAATCGCCTTCCTTAGTGTTGGGACGATATGAAAATCAATTGATTTTACTAATCACTGGTTTGGAAGCAAGCGAAAGAGCAGATGTCCAAAGGCGAAAAATTCGTAACTCGGTTGCTTGGGTGGGGGAAGACAATCAAGAAAATGAGGAGAAATTACGAGCGATCGCAGCTTGTGCTTTACAAGATAAGCTCAAAGAAACTTTACAAGACGAAATAGATCAAGCCGTTACTTTTGGTGGTGAATTTGGGTTTCAAGTTGCGTTTGAGGATATTAGTCAATTGTCTGTAGCAGAAACAATTACCACACGGAGTTTCCCTGCAAAAGTTGATAAAAAAATAGGTAAAAATTCCAAAAATTTAAGAGATAATCTCGCCTATGACCTTGAGGAATCCTGTTTACCAAAAGGTAATGATTTTAATAACACACCCTTAGTCATTGTCACAGGTATTAAATCAGAAAATGCTCTCAAGCAAGCAGGTGTCTGGCGCGGTTTATCTAATCTCGTACAGGGGGAGGGATGGAAAGATCCATATAAAAAAAGTCTCACGCCCGAACCAGAGTATGCGCTCAGCAACCAGACGCATAAACAGAACAATGCGTTAGTATACTTGCTGGTATCTAGCATTCTCATTCCAATCGCGATCGCACTCCTACTATTCCTCCCCAAGTAACATATTTCCCCCACACCCTACACCCTACACCCCACACCTATATATTATAAATAGTGTGCTTGTCTGTAACGTAAGTAACTGTTTGGGGAATCGATAATGTGTCCAGGGGTAATGACTGAGGGGGGGACTTCACCGCTCGTCTCTAAAGACTACAAGTACTGGTATCAACGGGGAAAACGTCTCGACCAGCAACAATACTATGAAGAGGCGATCGCTTGTTACGATAAAGCGCTAGAAGTGAGTCCAGAGGAGTATTGGATCTGGTATGACCGAGCAGCTTCCCTAAGAGAATTAGCTCGCTATGAGGAAGCTCTTGTTAGCTTTGATAGAGCATTAGCGCTTCGCCCCAATGATTACTGGGCGTGGTACAACCGAGGCTGTATTGCACTAGACGATTTAGATTTATTTGAAGAAGCAATTGCAAATTTTGATAGGGCGATCGCACTTCGTCCTTACGATTACTGGGCGTGGTTTCGACGGGGAGAAGCCTTAAGACATTGGGAGCGCTATGAAGATGCAATTTCCAGTTATGATGAAGCTTTATCAATTCGTTCTGGAGATTTTTGGGCGTTGTTACGTCGGGGAGACGCCTTGAGACACTTAAATCGCTATGAAGAAGCACTGAAATGTTATGAAGAAGCCGAACACGTTCGTTCAGACGATTTTTGGATTTACTACAAACAAGGAGATACCCTGAGATATTTGGGGCGTTATGAAGATGCTTTGAAGTCCTATCACAGAGCCACCGAATTGAATCCAGATGATGAGTATGCTTGGTACAATGCTGCTTGCTGTGCAGTTCGGATTCGGGATGACTCACTTGCGATCGACCACTTAGAAACTGCTCTTAGAATCAATCCGAATTTTAAATTGTTTATTGACACTGACCCTGACTTAGAACCCATTCAGGGTAGTGGGTTGCAAAATTTGCTGTCCAAAATAGCTGAGTGGAATACTTAGGCTTAGCGTGGTGTTTGGCGAAACAGCCTACACCACACTTTCTAAAAGAACCGCCAAATCGACGAACGTGACGAGAGCCAATGCGAACAATCCATATCTGAGCATCTGGGTGACGAGTTTCAAGGCGATCGCAGGGGATGGGTAAATCCTCACCCCCGATTGGAACTGGTAGATCGAGTTGATAGTCTTTGCTGCTCATAAGTTATTGGTGCTGGTTATTGGTGCTGATGATTCGCCCTCATTTCTGGTACTACAATTCATCAATTGTCACCAATCCACCTTCTGTAAACTGCACAACCAGCTCGTGTTCTTCCAGCAAAGCGGTTCCAAGTAAAGGTCTTCGTCCTGTGGCAAGTACGCGAACGTCACGCTCCTCACCGTTCCAAAGGATTATAGCCTCGTGAACTGGCAATACAACTCGACTGTTATCGGCTAAATTAGCAGGCATGGCATACTTAAAACGCAATCCCAATAAAGCTACTGCTTCTGGTGGTAAGCAAAGCTCATCTGTAAATCCTGTATCTACAACAAATTCAATTGGCAAGTCTGCCCGATGAGGAATACGGAACATCACAGTGATAATCGCGTGTCCAGCAGTAACAATACCAGAAATCACTCGCAAACACGCTCCATTACGCCACCCAGCGAAGCCGCGACATTATAGCCAATGCGAATCCCATAGAGCCGTGCGTCTGGATGTTTTTCAGTCAATCTGTTTGCTGCATATAAACCGTTTTTGTCTACTTCGTAGTCACCCGACCCAATATCAATGATTACCATCTTACCGATATTTTCTTTTGATTCTACCTTTTGTCGAATGCTATCTGAGTACATACGTTCTGCAATTTTTGCCACCTCTTCGTGGCTCAAAAGCATGATTTGCATAAATACCTCTTCTTTGTATCTCAGCTTGCCTTCACCCGTCACTTCTATGATATCGCATCAAGTTGGTAGTCTTTGCTGCTCATAATTTATTGGTGCTGGTGAGTCCACTGCTGTAGACGGCGTAGCGGCAAATCGGAGTAATTAAGAGTAATTCTCATTATTACGGGGAGGCGTTAATTATCCACCTTCTACTCACGTATTAACTCCTGGGCTAGTTCTTCAGGTGTTACCTGAAAGGGAGAAACGTTAAAGCGCGAAAGAGCTTCTAGAAACATTTGACGACTGACACCTGCTATCTCAGCAGCTTTAGATTGAGAAATTCTACCAACTTCATACCACTTGACAGCCGCTGCCAAGCGCATTTCCTGAACAAAATCTTCTGGACTACTCCGTAGAGCCGAAAAAGCTCCTTCTGGAAGCTCAATGCTAATTTGGACAGCCATAGAACTTACCTTGATCGCGTTATTGTTATTAACCGTAGCATTTTCAGAGATGGCGCGTAGGGTGGATAATGCTAGCATCCACCACCCTACAAATTAAGACTCTTCCCCTACACCTCACACCCTACCAAAGTACTAACGTCCTACTAACTTATCTCGCAGATTCTTAATGCGATCGCGCAACTTAGCCGCCTCCTCAAACTCTAGTTTTTTCGCTGCTTGTTTCATCTGAACTTCCAGTTGGGTAATCAACTCTGGAATTTCTTCCAGTGGTAAATCACTGATATTCTGCACTAGTGTCTCCAATTCTGTTGAGTTTAACCGTCGCGATACTTCCAAGAAAGACAAGATCGCATTCTTGGATCTTTTCACAATGGGCTGAGGTGTAATTCCGTGCATTTTGTTATAAGCCATCTGAATCCCGCGACGCCTCTCGGTTTCCTCAATAGCTCGACTCATGCTATCAGTGAAGTTATCAGCATAAAGAATTGCTTTTCCTCTCACATGACGCGCTGCCCTACCTATAGTTTGAATCAAAGAACGCTCTGCACGCAAAAAGCCCTCTTTATCAGCATCCATAATCGCCACTAAGGAAACTTCTGGTAAATCCAGCCCCTCCCGCAGTAAGTTGACGCCAACTAGCACATCAAAGTGACCCTCACGCAAGTCCTGCAATATCTCTATGCGCTGAATTGAATTAATTTCGGAATGCAGATATCGTACCCGAATGCTATTGTCTTGCAGATATTCAGTTAAATCTTCCGCCATGCGCTTGGTTAGGGTTGTAATCAGCACCCGTTCTTGGCGGTCAACTCTATCTTTGATTTCACCTAACAAATCATCAATTTGTCCTTCTGTCGGACGCACGACAATTTCTGGGTCAATCACTCCAGTTGGTCTAATAATTTGTTCCGCAACATGACCGCCAGAAACTTCGATTTCCCAATCTCCGGGGGTAGCAGATACAAAAATACACTGATTGACCTTATTCCAAAATTCCTCTGCTTTCAACGGACGGTTATCAGCAGCGCTAGGAAGACGAAATCCATGTTCGATTAACACTCGTTTCCTGGCTTGGTCGCCGTTATACATCCCGCGTATTTGCGGTACGGTGACGTGGGATTCATCAATGACTAACAGCCAATCTTTTGGGAAATAATCAATCAAACATTCTGGGGGGTCACCCGCGTTGCGTCCTGCTAGATGGCGAGAATAGTTTTCCACACCATTACAGTAACCCACTTCCCGCAACATTTCTAAGTCATAACGTGTCCGTTGGTCTATACGTTGCGCTTCTAATAATTTACCACCTTCCTCTAGATGGGCTTTTCGTTCTTTGAGTTCTGCTGCAATAGCATCACACGCGTCTTCCAGTCTATCCTCTGGGGTGACGAAGTGACGTGCGGGGTAAATACTGACCGCTTCTACACTTTTGAGAATTTCACCTGTGACTGGGTCAACATAACGAATCGCGTCAATTTCATCGCCGAAGAATTCCACGCGAATAATTCGGTCTTCGTAAGCAGGACCTATTTCTATCACATCACCCCGGACACGAAAACGCCCCCGACCAATTTCTAGATCGTTACGCCCATACTGAACTGATACTAAGTCTTTCAGTATTTCCCGTTGGTCAACTTCCATCCCAACTTGGAAAGGAATGGCTGCTTTTAGGTATTCTGAAGGAATTCCTAAACCGTATATACAACTGATGGAAGCAACAACAATCACATCGCGGCGTTCAAAGAGCGATCGCGTTGCGGAATGTCGCAACATATCGATTTCATCATTGATTGAAGCCGTTTTCTCTATATAGGTATCGGTGACGGGAATATACGCTTCTGGTTGGTAGTAGTCGTAGTAGCTGATGAAATACTCAACTGCGTTATTGGGAAAAAATTCTCGCAACTCATTACAAAGTTGGGCGGCGAGAGTTTTGTTATGAGCCAGGACTAGAGTAGGTTTTCCTACTTTTTCAATCACGGACGCTACACTAAAAGTCTTCCCAGTTCCCGTGGCTCCCAGTAAAGTTTGGTATCGATTTCCAGATTTCACACTGGCGACTAGTTGGGTAATAGCCTGTGGCTGATCGCCTGTTGGTTGAAAGGGAGCTTCAAGACAAAATTTTGCCATACGGTTTCACTGCAAATACCCTACCTTATGGTAGCGAATGCGATCGCTCCACGGGCTATGCGATCGCCTTTACTCCCATCTTTCTTAACTTTCAAGCGATCGCAATATTTTTTTGTACTATTTTACAAATCCTTACACTTTACTTTTACTTATATGTAGTTTTAAAGATAATTATACCCCTAGCAGCTTTTTCAAGGTTAAACTCAAATATTAAGGAAAAATTTGACTTTACCTAATTATTGTAAAATAAGTTAACGATACAAATTTGGTAAGGCAACGAGTACTCGACAAAATCAGGTCAAGTTAAAGGGGGAAACGAAAGTGGAAATGGAAAATAATCAGAATCAGAATACGAACGCAGAGCAAGTCGAGCAAAATAATGGTAACAACAAGCCAGTACACGTAGAACCAAAAGACAAAAAGGAAGCCAGCAATACACTGGCGCTCTCAACACGTCCTGTGAACGCAAGCGACTTGCAAGTCGTTGAGACAATGAACGTTATGGGGCTGCGTCCTATTACTGCAAATACATTCCAAGTTGTGGACACAATCAACCTATCTGGAGTTCGTCCAATCGCCTCCAGCGATCTCGCCATTTCTCAAACCTACTCTATTATGGGTAATCGCCCAGTTGCACCAAATGAAATTGACGATTACGCAACTCTAATGGGTTTTCTTGATTAGAAAAAATATTACATATGTAAGTTTACTACCCGGTTTACCTTAAAAACCGGGTTTTTTTATGTTTCATTCATACGTGAGGTATCAATACTGCAAGGGATACAATAAATGAGGAGAAAGAAACCCGGTATCTCTGAGATAGCGGGTTTCGGACACCGCAGCTACTGTTAGAGGATGTTTTAAAAGTCTTCTCGTCAGTAGCATGCATATTTCACATCCCCCTAAATCCCCCTTAAAAAGGGGGACCGTTAGAGATTTTCCCCCCTTGGAAAGGGGGGCTAGGGGGGATCAACCAGTGCTTGAAATTACAACAAACCACTTTTCAAACATCCTCTTAACCGAGCAATCTTGAGAGTTACCAGATTTCTAACAGCGCAAATAACTTTTAACCGAATTGTATTAGACCCTGGCGTGAAAGTTAAATATGTGCTCGTCAAAACCGTTGTTAGGGGCGAACGGCTGTTCGCCCTCACATTATTTCTGGAGATGTCTATTGGCTATACCTCTACTTTGAGACGTATAAATCTTGATCCCTGCTATTTCCTTTCAGTAGAAGGTTTACAAGCTTATCAAAAACTGTGGCAAAAAAGCATCTAAGAATATTAAATAATATAAAGCAAAAAGTTTTGAGTGACTTATACTCCCTCTCTTAGTAGAGAGAATTAATATACCTAGTGGTGGAAGGCTAAAGGAAAAACTTTAAGTTAACTTGGAATAGTGATAAATAAAGGTCTCAAAGTTAAACGAGAACTTTGGAATTGATTTTATTAGGAAAATTAGGAGGTCTAAATGAGTTTAGAAGATCGTGCAAAAGCTACTGCTAAAAATATCGAAGGTAAAGCACAGGAAGCAGCAGGAAACGTCACCGGCGATCCAGAAGATAAAGCAGAAGGTAAAGCCAAGCAAGCTGAAAGCGAAGTGCGTCACGGTATGGAAGACGTAAAAGATGCAGCTAAGAAAAAGCTTGACTAGTAAAGTTAAGGCTTTTTGAATAGTAAAGTCCGCATTAGCGGACTTTATACTTTATTCTGCTTGCAATTCATAATAACCGTAACTTTAACAAACAATCTAAGTTTTGTGTTTTTAAATTGATTGTTTAGGGATAACAAACATGACAATACTTCAACAGACTCGAAAAATCCTGACTGCGATCGCCTTAATTTTGGTAATGACGATAACCACTGCTTGTGGTGGTAACGTAGCGACAGTTGATCGTACAGCGAATCCGCCAGCAATTGGTCGAGACGTGGCTTACGCGAACTTAGAGCGAGGAAACACCCCAGCTGGAGAAGACTTTGGTAACTGGGTTGTACAAACATCAAGAGGATTAATTACCGATGCTTATGTTCGGGACAACAACAAGCTCGGTGTAGTTATTTCTTCCCAAGTTCCTCCTAACGAAGTGCGTCCTTTAGCAAGGTCTTTAGTAGAAGGTTTTCACCGCAACTTTCCAAATCAAGATTTAACTATTCTTGTCTACGCACCTGATAAATCAAGAATTTTGACTGCTCAGTATGACGTGCAGACAAATCAAGTTCAATATAGCTAATGAGGAATTGTTAGTAGTTAGTAGCTAATAGTTAGTTGTTTGTACCTTTCGCAACTAACAACTAACAACTAACCACTATCAACTATCAATTAGCAATTTAATTTCAGTAAGGAGATTATAAAGTGAGCAGTAGCGAACAATACAGACGCCAAATTATGAACGATTTGGCTCATGGAAATACTGAATCGTTGAACGACGCTCCAGCAGGTTCAACAACACAATACGATAATTTCGACGATTTTGCTCAACGGTCAACCCGTGATGAACGTCGCCAATTGTTTGGTCAGTCCCTACATCATGACCGCATTCCTCCCAGCCAAATGGAGCCAGAATTGCAGAAAGCAATTTCCCAAATTAAACCCAACGAACGGGATGATGTTGCTCGCGCCTTTTTCAAGGAATTTAAGCAAAGAGGATTGGACGACAAGCGCTTAGAAGAGCAACTCGGTCTTTCTACTCACGTCCCTGGTCGCATGACCGCTGATGATGTTAGCAAACTCGCTTCCTTTGCTTATCACAATCATCCTGACGTTTTCCGTGAAGTGCTAGCCGACCAACCAGCGATTATGAAGTTTCTCAGCAATCCTATCGTAGGAGCTATTATGGGATTGGCAGCCGCTAAGTGGTTAGGTAGTCAGCATAAGTAAGGTTTGAAAGGTTAGCTTCATTCGTTTAGACTTTGGAAACCCGGTATCTGAGAGATACCGGGTTTCTTAATCTCATAAATGATTTAGGACTGCTACATACAGCAATACCGTTCCAATACTACTCGGAAAGAGCGAAAATTAGAAACCCGGTAACTCCTGCGAAACCGGGTTTGGTGGAGCCTCGACTATTATTAACCGAGCAGTATTGAATAAATAATCCTAAGAAACCAGGTAATTCGTGCGAAACCTGGTTTCTACACTCCACGCAACTTGTAAAGTTTCATGAAGGTTTATTTTGGAAAAAAGCCAAAACACATTTAAGAATTGTAAAATTTCAAATAAGACTAAGTAAAAGTAGTTGCTTTTAGCAGTTTAATCAGTAAAAATGATTGCTATCTTAGTTTCTAAATAATTGTTGAAACTATATGTAGTACTTTTTGTAGATTTTTGTAATATAATCGTTCAATCTTTTTAAGATACTTATAGTCTCACTCTGGGGTAAATCTACCATCATTTTTTACCTGTTTTTAGGAGTGAGTTCAATGACTAAATATAATGTGCGACTTACGGTTTGTGCAGTAGCAACAACGACTTGTGCCGTATCAACATTAATTGCTGGGGAAACGGAAACCCATAGTCCGAGGTATAAGCAGGCAGATATTTTCAGAGAGGATACTGCTAGCTATGCCGTTACAGATTTGATGAACCACACCTTACAAGACATTTCAAGTCTACCATTCAAGATTAGACAATCAATTTACCCTAATTTTATCCACAGCGTGTCCTTTAATACCAAAATAGAATACTACCAGACTTTGGGTAAAGTGGGCAGCAACCAACATCAGACTACTCTTCTTAAGGAGAACAAAGAGACGTCCTTATCTAACCAAGAAGTTGATACAGAAAATAGCAGTCTCTCTACTGTTAGTGCAACGCAGAACATTGGGAATTTTGAGAATACACTAGGCGAGAAATATTATCAGACAACTTACTATCATCCATCCAATCACAATAAGAAGCAGTTAAACTGCATAGACTCCAAAGACTGCGGTTTGGTTCCAACTATTCCTGAACCTGTTAACATATTGAGTTTATCGGTCATAGGTGGTTTTAGTGGTGCATCTGTGTACCAAAAATACAAGCAGTCATAAAAGGGTATGAAAATAGTGTAGGTTTCCAATATTATATAATACTTAGTTACATAATGAAAGTTGCTCATTTAGTCGCATTTTCACAACTCAAAAATTTTCAGTTCTGGCTACTAGCAATAGGGTCGGGCTTAATCGCAATTCAACTAACTCTAACCTGGAAAGCAGAGAATGCTAGCCTTTTAGGTGGAAGTATTTTATTCTGGACAGCTATATCTTCTCTAATATGGGACAAACGTCATAGCTTAAATCTAGAGAGCGATATTTTTTCCAGCTTTTTTGGTCTCACACTCATTGGAGTAGTGCTCTTGAAGAGCGCTTCTCTGACAAGTTTTGGTGTTTTTTTGTATGTCTCACCTTTAATGTTATCCTTTAGTCTTGCCCTACTAGCTTCTGGCTTTAAGGGCTTAAAACAGTACAAAGGAGAACTGCTAGCTCTATTTTTTCTTGGAGCACCTAAATTATTAGCTTCTTGGCTACCTAACATATCTCCTTTAACTGCTAAATTTACAACCATATTTCTTTGGTATACGGGTGCTGAAGTTGTTCGTTCTGGAGTCATAATTTCTCTTCCTACTGGTAGTATAGAAGTTTATTCTGGCTGCTCTGGAATAGAACAAATTTTTCAGATGCTGGGTTTAGCTCTACTGTTTCTTTTAATGTTTCCCCAAAGTAAGAAACAAAAAATCATTGTATCTACAGTAGCTGTCATCTTGGGATTTATTGTTAATGCAGTACGGGTTGCTCTTATGGCAATCCTAGTAGCAAAAAATCAAGAAGAAGCATTCAAATACTGGCATGATGGGGATGGTTCTTTGATTTTCTCGATGATTGCCGTCCTACTTTTTGGATTGTTCTGCTGGTTTTTAATTGGACAGAATGAATCCGAAAATCATAATGGGAAGGAGTTATAAAACGTGTTTATTTGGAAACAACTCCGTATTCCACTTTTAGCTTTTACTTGTTGTGGTGTTATGTTAGTTTTGACCAGAGTCATTTTGCTTCCCAAAACAGATAAATCTGATAATGATTCGCTTATTTTTACCAATGAAGTTCCTTTACCACAATGGCACCTTACGAAAAATCACTCTTTACCAGAACCAGAAAAAATATATCCGGAACTCAAAGCTCAACAGTATTATCAATATTCTAAAAATCAACTGCTTCTAGATATTGAAATGCGTTACATGACTGAGGGTGATGTCCCTAAGCTTATTAAAGAATTGACTTCTGTCTCATCCTCTGCTACTGTGCGTCAGCGGGAAGGAATTGGCTATTACGGTGTTGGAGTTGAAGGTGAACGTGCTTATCTAAGTGCTTGTATTAATCCAAGAGGAAAGACTACATTTACAAACCAACAATTTAACGAAAACCGTTTTTTCTATGAGACGCGTCCTCTACACATACTTTCTTGGTTATTAGGTCAAGCGCAACTTCAAGATAGACGTTGTCTGTGGACACATTTATCAATTCCTTTAAAAAATTCTTCCCCTGAAGATGCTTACCAGGTTTTAGAAAACGCTTGGGTTTCTTGGTATCAGTGGTGGCGATCGCGATTTCCTAATCAATAAATTGTACCAATTATTTCTGTTCTACTACCTTAGACAAATGACTCAATTCAATAGCGATAAATTTATTCCTGCAGTACAAGAACTGCAACAGTTTGCTTTCAGCCAACAAGGCTCAATGTCTATTGTACGCTGGGTGGGATACGGTTTACTAGCGTTAGCATTTTTCGATATAATCGAGATGCTTATTCCACCTAATTTTATGAATCCTGCTTGGGAATTTCAAACGATAGGGGCATTAGTGGAACGAGTCCCAGTACCTTTAATTGGGTTTGTATTGGTCTTTTTTGGGGAGAGGTATGCAAGAACAAAGTTAGAAATTCCTATTCTGAAATTTTTATCTTGGCTAACTTTGCTATTTGGAGTATTATTTATACTACTGATTCCCCTAGGAATTGTGAACACCGTTCGACTAAATAAACAGAGTGTTAACCAAATCACAACTCTATCAACTCAACAAATAAGTAAAGCCGAACAGTTAGAAGAGCAAGTCAACCAAGCTACACCCGAACAAATAAGTAATTTGTTCAAAAGCCAAGGTCGTTCTCTAGAAGGCAAAAGTCCTGAAGAAGCAAAGAATCAACTTCTATCCCAAGTATCTCAAGCTAAAGCACAAATCAAGACTCAAGCCCAAACAACTCAGTCTCAGCGGGATGTTAATTTGATTAAGAATTCTGCCAAGTGGAACCTTGGTGCGTTAGTCGCCGCAGCATTGTTTATCAGTCTTTGGAAAGCAACTGCTTGGGCAAGACAGTAGAATGAGCTATCAGCTATCAGCGGTCAGCTATTAGTTTTATGTCAAGGAATGTTGCTTATTTGGGTAGTAAACTACCCAAATTGCTGAATGCTGAATGATGACTGCTGACTGCTGAATGCTGAATGCTTACGCTGGTGCTAATTCTGGAGTAGGACGCTTGCTGTTACGAATACCAGCGATCGCTTCAGAATAATCCTTAGCTTTAAAAACAGCTGAACCAGCCACAATAGCATTTGCTCCAGCTTCCAAAACTTGCCAAGTATTATTTCCTTTGAGTCCCCCATCCACTTCAATCCAGGGGTCAAGACCGCGTTCATCACACATCTGACGCAACTTACGGATTTTAGGAACCATCCCAGGAATAAAGCTTTGACCACCGAAACCGGGGTTAACGCTCATAATCAATACCAAATCGCAAAGTTCCAGAACGTACTCAATTAAATCCAGTGGAGTAGATGGGTTGAGTACAACACCAGCTGTTTTGCCTAATTCTTTAATTTGACCTAGAGTACGATGGAGGTGTGGTGAAGCATTGTGTTCGCAATGTACGGTAATGTGATCCGCACCTGCTTTTGCAAAATCCTCTACATACTTCTCTGGTTCCACAATCATCAGGTGGACATCCAGAGGCTTTTGTGTTATGGGACGAATTGCCTCCACAATCAGAGGACCGATCGTAATGTTAGGTACAAAGCGACCATCCATGACATCAACATGAATCCAATCTGCGCCAGCTTCGTCTACGGCACGAATTTCTTCTCCCAGACGGCTAAAATCTGCTGATAGGATGGATGGAGCGATTACAATGGGTTTCTTAGATGGGTTTTGGGTCATGGCTAGTGGGTTCTCAAGCGTCCTCGTCTGTCAGCATTTTAACAAAACTTGAGCCAGCGCTCATCTTTTTGATCCCAGCTTTTTTTGGAGTTCTCAATCAAAACATGAATTCCTCCCATTCACAATTCATAATTCATAATTCATAATTCATAATTTGATTATGGTACACAAACAAACTTGGATAATTTGGGGATTGAGCGCTTCGGTCTTAAGTTTACCTGTGTTAGCTTTTGAAAGTACCTTTGGAAAGAGTGGTATTGATGCATTTGTACTACACCAACTACCATATAATTTAACTGGTCGCAAGATAGCTATTGGTCAAGTAGAAATTGGTCGTCCGGGTAAGTTTGGGTGGGATAAAGCCGTTTCTAAAAACCAAACCGTCTTTCTTGCTGGCGTGTTCCAACGCAATATCCCAGCAAAGTCAAACAGAGGTGTCGATCCCCACGCCTATAATGTCGCTAGTGTTATGGTGAGTACAGACAAAGCTTTGCCGGGAGTCGCCCCAGGAGCAAGGCTTTACTCATCCGCTGTCGGTGCTGGTAGAAATCTTGGTCAGCCAGAAGAGTGTCTTTCTGCACAACACATAGCACTGCAAAATGGAGGCGATATTCGCGCCATTAACTTCAGCTTTGGTGAACCTTTGAATCGCGACCCACGACCCAATCCCGTTTTAGACGGTAATGCTTTGCTAACCATGTGTATTGACTGGTCTAGTCGAATTCATGATGTTGTATACGTGATTGCAGGTAATCAAGGCAGAGGCGGCATACCCATCCCGACAGATAATTTTAATGGCATGAATGTGGCTTTTTCATCCCGTCGGGACGGAATTTTTAATAAAGTTGATGTTTCTAATTTGGCGGCTGTAACTGAAGGACTCGCCCTGCGACTAGCCGGAAAAGAAATTAATCTCGGACCGCGTCGTTCTATTGCTCTAGTTGCTCCTGGTAATAACATTCCCGTACTAAATCCAGATGGTAATATGCATAAGGTAACGGGTACTAGTTTTGCTGCTCCTCAAACAACAGCTACAGTAGCTCTACTACAGGAATTCGGAGACAGACAGCTGCGAGCAAAACAACCAAATTGGAGTACTCATTCTCGCCGTCATGAGGTGATGAAAGCGGTATTGCTGAATTCGACAGACAAACTAAAAGATAGTGGTGATGGTCTGCGACTGGGAATGACCCGAACACTCATTGATAAACTCAATCAAGACTGGTTAGCTTCTGATGCATATAAAGACCCAAAAATTCCATTGGATGCTCAAATGGGAACGGGTCATATGAACGCATTTCGCGCTTACCAACAGTTTAGCCCTGGTCAATGGAATCCAGAAAAACCTGTCCCAGCTATTGGTTGGGATTATCGGACAGTCAATATTAATGAGTCTAAAGAATACTTACTAGCGCAACCTTTACAGCAAGGGAGCTTTGTTGCAATTACCTTGACTTGGGATAGACTAGTAGAACTGAACGACAAAAATCGGAATAATCAGTACGATGCAGGAGAAAATTTTCGCGATCGCGGCTTGAATAACCTCGACCTTTACTTAGTGAAAGCTGATGCAAAACCAGAGGATGCGGATGCTATTTGCTCCTCAATTAGTGACGTTGATAGTGTAGAACATATTTTTTGTCCTGTTCCCACAACCGGTAACTACAAAATCCGCGTTAAATTTCGGCAAATGGTCAATCAAGCCACCCAGCCTTATGCCTTAGCTTGGTGGACTAAATGAGGGTGTAGGGGTGTGGGGGTGTAAGGGTGTGAGGGTGTAAGGGTGTAGGGGTGTAGAGTAGACCCCCTTCATAATTCATAATTCATAATTCATAATTCATAATTCATAATTCATAATTCAT
>JAWQFQ010000181.1:0-19523 GCA_035967975.1 Scytonema sp. PMC 1070.18 | reverse complement strand
CACCCCTACACCCCTACACCCTTACACCCCTACACCCTTACACCCTTACACCCCTACACCCTTACACCCTTACACCCCTATTTCAAGAAGCCTGCTCTACAATGTGAACTGGGGGCGGTACATTATCCTTTACGAGCTGCCAAAAGTGCTTGATAGGAGGAATTTGCAGGCGGTCTTGAGTTGTCACCATAACCACTTCACGAGTGAAACTAGAACTATCAGGGGAAGAGCTATCAGAGTTACAGGCGAGGGGACGAACTGCAAGAGTGACGTCATTACGGGCTTCAACGAGTGCTGAATAAGGTAACAAAGCAACTAATTCTCCTTGGCGTACCACTCCCCGGAAAGCATCTAAAGTGTTAACTTCTAATGCGGCTTGCAGTGTTGCTTCCAAACGTTCAAATCTATCTTGTATTAGGCGCTGCATCCCGTAACCATCCTTAAACACAACCTGCGGATAACGAACAAGTTCTGACCAAGGAACGCGTTCATAATCGGCTAAGGGGTGATTGTTTGCTGTCAAAACTTCTATAGGTTCATCGTACAGCACTTCTACCACCATTTCTTTACCCGCAGTCAAGAAACGATTATTCATGACAAGCGCTAAATCTACCAGTCCATCTTTAAGGACTTTTAATGCGCGATCGCTTCCTAAAGATGTGACTCGCAATGGTACTTTTGGGTAATCGTGGCAGAATTTTTGCAAAACGGGTGGTAGGTAATAAGCACACAGCGAGTGAATCGCCGCAATACACAGTTCTGGCTGTTTTCCAGCCAGTAAATCTGATATTTCCTGTGTAGCATTTTGCCATTCCTGACAGATTTTGCGGGCGCGGGGAAATAAGCGTTCACCCGCCAGTGTCAGCTTGG
Organism: Scytonema sp. PMC 1070.18; assembly: GCA_035967975.1. Classification (GTDB taxonomy): domain Bacteria; phylum Cyanobacteriota; class Cyanobacteriia; order Cyanobacteriales; family Nostocaceae; genus Scytonema. The sequence continues at coordinate 18,653 of JAWQFQ010000181.1, read as the reverse complement.
CTTGGCTGCTTCTATGAAACAGTTCCAAACCCAACTCTTCTTCCAGCACTTGAATTTGACGGCTGATAGTCGATTGAGTGACACCACACTTTCGTGCTGCTGATTGGAAACTGCCATTTTCCGCGATCGCCAGAAAGGCTTGCAACTGCTCTAGCCGCATCTTAATATGTAGCCTGAATTACACTTATGGCTCACAATAGGGTAACGTACTTTCTGATGCGTTTTAGTACAATATGTTACATTTGGATGTGGGGTGTGGGCGTTTGGAAAGATTCACTTTGTTGATCTTTTGTGCTATCTATAGATCGATATTGTTTTTGAAGTTCAATGTAGTAGTTCACTAATTTTTGAGGATCATGCCCGTACTGCTCGGATATGCGATGCCTTACCTCTCTAATTCTTTCAAGCGCTAGATCATGTTTCAACATTATTTTCCTCTCCTATCAATTCTAATGGAGTCACAAGCATAGGTACATATAAACCCAACATAACGTTCAGTCTCCTAATATGACCAAACTTATTCGCATTTGCTAAGTGACGGCAGTTCCATGTCAGCAGAAAATCACATTTGTGATACGAAGCTAATGCAAGATGCAAAGCATCACCTACTGGATCTTTCGGCATAACTTGATACTGAATGTAAGCTTGAACAATTTCGGCAATTGCTGGTTCGACAGCGATGAATGGTAAACTGCTAATCAGTTCAATCGCTTTATCTTTATTAGGGTATACACCTCTGTTCAGTTCGTCTAGTACTGCAACGCTAGTTACTAGCCAATACCGATCGCTAGCATTATCCCACCACTGACGTGTCCAATCCCGACGTGCTATCATCGTGGCTTCAGTGCGTACCTCGTAGTAAAAACTTGGGATAGATGTTTCGATGTAAACCTTGTGTTTCATTAAAAATGCTGACTATTCTAGAATAGTATTTTCTGATTCTAGAGAAAAATTGTAGAAAAAACTCCTCTAATTCTTTGACTTTGGCGCAATTAGCGTATCGTTTTCTTGACTGGGCGGGTGAGACGCCTGCTCCACAAGAAATTCAAAGAGCTTCTTCTGGTGCTAATCTCTTTAAAGCAGCCATTGCGTGTAGTCTGACCTGTGGGTCTTTATCTGTTGACAATTCGGTTAATTTACTTATCGCCTGCATATTACCTAACTGACCTAAAGATAGAGCGATCGCACTCTTGATGCTAGAAACTTCAATTGTTGGATGATTTTCTTCTAACATTTGCAGCAAAATTTTTGTGGCTTTGTTAGTTAAGGTCACATTGCTAATTCTCCCCAAAACTGTTATGATTTCGCGCCACACACCTGGTGTTTGTAGTTGATGGAGTGCTTGTTGCAGAAACTCTAAGCTGGATACCGTCTCCACCCAGCTTAAAGCCCGAACCGCTTCCAATTGCAGTTGGGACGGTGTATGTGGTGATACAAGTACTTCAAACAGATCTTTTGCAGCACGATCGCAACCCATTCTAGACAGGGCGATCGCAGCCGCACAACAAACGTCTAGATTAAAGTCATATAGTCTTGACTTTAGTTTACCTACCAAATCGAATTCCGAGGACAACTCAGGACGAAAACCCAAACCTCGCACGGCTTCCCGTCTGACTGGTGCAGCTAAATCATCCAAAGCGTTAACAAGCACAGGTGGGACACGGGGATCGTGAAAACTACTAAGTGCTTCAATGGCTGCGGCGCGTACAGCAACTTGTGAATCTTGTACAACACTTAACAGCAGTGGGATGGTTTCTGGTTGGCGAATATGTGATAGTACTTTCACTGCCAAAAGGCGTCTCTCTTCTACAGACACGTAATTATTTTCACTAGTTCCCGCTTCTGTCAAAAGTTCGGTGAGGGCTGCGATCGCAATAGTACCGATTTGTCCAAGTGCTGTTGCTGCGCTCTCTTGAAGTTCTTCATTCTCCGTACTTTTCAGTAATTCTACTAAGGGAGCGATCGCTTCTGGGTTTTTCATCTCTCCCAAAATCCGCGCTGCGAACCAACGCAATTCTTCCTCTGTATTCTCATCTTCCAAAATGTCAATTAAGGGAGTAACAGAAATTTTGTCCAAACGGGCGAATATCTTAGTTATCTCCCAACGTTGCTGAAAGTCCCCTGATTCTAGAACTGCAATGGCTAATTCTAGTAAATGTTCTTGATACTTCGGTAATTCCGAAAGTTCTAGGTCTTCTAGCAAAATCAAGGTTTGCAGGTATTGAATTAAAGATGACCAATCTGCTGCATCGTATGCAGCCTGAGCCTGTACTAATAGCTGGTTAATATTATTCACAATCTGCACACTTCCAAAAAGACCTATCACACCTAAATAACACGGGATGCCTAGTACCGCTTCGCGAAAGTCATGCATTCAAAAGTCAAAAGTCAAAAGTTTTATATATTAAGGCTTTTGGCTATTTGAAATGGTCTATTTATTTCCACCGCGATGTACTAGCTTAAATCTTACTAAATTATTAACAACAACATCCATTAGGGACTTCCAAGAAATAAATTATCCATTTTGTGGTATGGGCGTCCCCGCCCGTCCTTATCTGTAATTAGCGTCCCCGCCCGTCCTTTGAAATCTGTAACGTCTGAGACAAACGTACCACAAGAGATTTTTGGATACTTTTTTATTTGGAAGTCCCTTACTTATCTATTTATGCAAAAATTGCATCATAACAATACATTTTGTACATTATTTCAAAAATTCTGTAACAACCTATACGTTTTTTATTATGGTAGGAGTTTAACTTAGGGGTATAGAAACCATGAAACGGTTTTACAGTCTGGGTTTAAATAGTATTGACTAATTTACTCAATGCATATGCCAGACACACTGTCTTTCCCATAAGACAAATAGATACAAAACATTTATAAGCCTCATAACTTTCTGGTTGTGAGGTAACAGTTGACACTGTGCAACTATCTCTAGAAATGTTCTTTCTGGATATGTAATTTCTAAAATGAGCCAGCTCATGACAAACACAGCAACTACCACAACCAGCTTAAACAAGTTTGAGAAAATCAAAGCCGAAAAAGACGGGCTTGCTGTCAAAGCAGAAATACAAAAATTTGCTTCCTTGGGTTGGGAAGCGATAGACGAAAGCGATCGCGACCACAGGTTGAAGTGGGTGGGTGTATTTTTTCGCCCTGTCACTCCAGGTAAATTAATGATGAGGATGAGAGTACCCAATGGTATTCTCACATCCTCACAAATGCAAGCCTTAGCTGAAGTCGTACAGCGTTATAGCGATGATGGAAGTGCAGATATTACAACAAGACAGAATATCCAACTCCGAGGTATCCGAATTGAGGACTTACCAGAGATTTTCGAGAAATTTCGTGCTGTTAGCTTAACCAGTGTTCAATCAGGGATGGATAACGTCCGTAACATCACAGGCGATCCCGTCGCCGGATTAGATGCGACAGAATTTTTCGATACGCGAGAGTTGGTACAGCAAATCCAAAATATGATTACCAATAATGGTGAAGGTAATCCTGAATTTACCAACCTCCCTCGCAAATTTAACATTGCAATCACTGGTGGACGAGACAATTCCGTCCACGCCGAGATTAATGACTTAGCCTTTGTTCCAGCCTTCAAAGAAGCAGAGGAGCAGGGGAGCAAGGGAGCAGGAGAAGATGAGAAAAAAATCAATGATTTATCCCCCTCTTCCCCCACACCCTACACCCCACACCCCACACCCTCCTCTTCCCCCACATCCCAAAAAGCCTTCGGTTTTAATATTCTCGTTGGTGGATTCTTTTCTGCTAAGCGATGTGAGGCTGCAATTCCTCTCAATGCTTGGGTTCCTCCAGAGGATGTCGTGGCTGTTTGTAAAGCTGTATTAGAAGTTTTTCGAGACTCAGGTTTGAGGTCAAATCGACAAAAATCTCGTCTGATGTGGCTGATATATGAATGGGGCTTAGACAAGTTCCGTAAAGAAGTGGAAAACCGTTTGGGTAAACCATTACTACCCGCAGCTCCAAAGGATGAAATTGACTGGGAAAAACGCGACCATATTGGCGTTTACAAACAAAAACAACCAGGATTAAACTATGTAGGGTTCCACGTTCCTGTCGGGCGGTTATATGCTGAGGATATGTTTGACATTGCTCGCTTAGCAGAAGTTTACGGTAGTGGAGAAATTCGCCTCACCGTTGAACAAAACTTCATTATTCCCAACATACCGGATACTAGCCTAGAAACTTTTTTAAGCGAACCTCTCCTCAATAGCTTTTCTATTGATCCCACACCTCTAACGCGAGCGCTTGTTTCTTGTACAGGCGCACAATTCTGCAATTTCGCCCTCATTGAAACCAAAAATCGTGCGCTCGCAATGATTAAAGCATTGGAAACTGAGTTAGAACTCACTCGTCCTGTGCGAATTCATTGGACAGGTTGTCCTAACTCCTGCGGACAGCCTCAAGTTGCAGACATTGGCTTGATGGGAACCAAAGCCCGCAAAAATGGTAAAGCCGTAGAAGGGGTTGATATATACATAGGTGGTAAAGTTGGCAAAGACGCCCACTTAGGAACTTGTATTATCAAAGGCGTTCCTTGTGAAGATTTACGTCCAGTATTGCGGGATTTGATAATCGAACACTTTGGCGCACGCTTACGAGAGAGTAATGGCTAATAGCTAATGGCTAATGGCTAATGGCTAATGGCTAATGGCTAATGGCTAAGAGAAGATAGACTAAATTAGCAATTAACAATTAGCAATTAACAATTAGCAATTAGCAATTAACAATTAACAATTAACAATTAACAATTAGCAATTAACAATGCTGAAAGGACTCTTTTCATTTCAAGGTCGCTACCGAATCTTACACTTGACCTGGTTTGCTTTCTTTCTCTCCTTTGTCGTTTGGTTTAACTTTGCTCCGTTTCAAACAGCGGTTAAAGAAACATTTGCTCTGAATGAAGGACAAGTCAGAACGATCGCTATCTGTAACGTAGCACTTACAGTACCAGCCCGCATCATCATTGGCATGCTCTTAGACAAATATGGACCTCGAATCACTTACTCGCTGCTGCTGATGTATGCTGCAATTCCCTGTATAGCCTTCGCAATGGCTCAGAATTTTAGCCAGTTAGTGCTTAGTCGTTTAGCATTAAGCATTGTGGGTGCTGGTTTCGTCATCGGGATTCGTATGGTTGCTGAATGGTTCCCTCCGAAAGAAATTGGTACAGCGGAAGGAATCTATGGAGGTTGGGGTAATTTTGGTTCAGCCGCAGCGGCTTTTACTCTCCCTTCTCTAGCTACAGCAACAGCCTTTTTAGCTGTAGGTCAAATTAACTGGCGTCTGGCGATCGCTCTTACCGGAATTATGACTGCTGTTTACGGAGTCATATATTTCCTCAACGTTCAAGATACTCCCTCTGGAAAAGTCTATCAGCGACCCAAACGCCACGGTGGAATGGAAGTAACTAGTCAAAGAAGTTTTTGGCTGCTGATGTTGATGAATATTCCCCTCGTTGGAATCCTAGGTGTACTAGGGTGGCGCATTGCTCAAACTGGTATTCTCAGCCAAACCCAATTATTCATTGTCTACCTTTTGCTACTAGGTTTATACTTATTCCAAGCATACAAATGCTGGGATGTCAATAGGGACTTAATGACAGGTAAAAAGCGCTATTCTGCTAGCGATCGCTATGAATTTTCTCAAGTCGCTTTGCTAGAACTCACTTACTTTGTCAATTTTGGCTCAGAGTTAGCAGTTGTTTCAATGTTACCTGGATTTTTTGAAACAACCTTCAGCCTCAGCAAAGTTTTAGCAGGAATAATTGCGTCTAGTTTTGCTTTCATGAACTTGTTTGCACGTCCTGGTGGAGGTTTAATCTCTGATAGTGTAGGTAGTCGTAAGTGGACAATGACCCTATTGACTGGTGGAATGGGTATTGGCTATTTGTTTCTAGGCGGTATCAATAACAATGTGTGGCTACCCCTAGCGATCGTATTAGTCATGGCTTGCTCATTCTTTGTCCAAGCTGGAGAAGGCTCAACCTTTGCGATCGTACCTTTAATTAAGCGGCGAGTGACTGGTCAAATTGCAGGTAACGTTGGTGCATACGGTAACGTAGGCGCAGTTGCTTACCTCACCCTATACAGCTTATTACCCGCAGGCGATATCGGAAACCAAATCTTCTTCCAAACCCTAGGTATCGGCTCACTCATTGTTACCTTCTTATGCTGGTTCTTCCTCAAAGAGCCTAAAGGTTCTTTTGCTGAACACCATGAAGGTGAACAAGCAGAACCAGAGCCAATACCACAAAGTCCCACGATTTTTGTAGAAGAGTAAACTAAGGTGTAAGAAGTAGGAAAAAAACAACAGCCAATACAGTTCGATTAAGAGAAATTGGTAGCGGTAGAAACCCGGTTTCTCAAAGAAACCGGGTTTCTAAACTGATGCTTATCAGAACTGTATTGACAACAGTACCCCTACTCCTGTCACTAAAAACTTCATATATTCTCTCTCTTCTTCTTTCTTTGCGCTCTTTGCGTCTTTGCGGTTTTTTAATTAGACTCTGCTGAAAAAAAATCACATAAAACTATTTAATTTTTCAGCCAAATTAAACATAAAAATAAACCCCAAAGTACACAGATAAACGCAGATAAATTGTTTTTAAAGAATAAATAAACATGGTGTGTTACCATGACTGAATTTACTAAAACTCTTTGTCCTTATTGTGGTGTAGGCTGTGGGTTAGAAGTTTCACCACCAGCACAACCTGGAAAAGCAACTCATAGAGATAATCAAGGTAATCCCATTTGGCGGGTGCGAGGAGACAAAGCGCATTCATCAAGCCAGGGTATGATTTGTGTTAAAGGTGCTACCATTGCAGAGTCATTAGATAAAAATAGGCTTCATTATCCAATGATGCGAGAGTCTCTGGATAAAGAGTTTCGGCGCGTGAGTTGGGATGAAGCTTTTGAAATTATTGTCAATCGCATTCAAACCGTCCGCTTTACCACTGGACCTGAAGCTATATGTATGTATGGTTCCGGTCAATTTCAAACCGAAGACTACTACATAGCTCAGAAACTGTTAAAAGGATGTTTAGGTACCAATAATTTTGATGCTAACTCTCGCTTGTGTATGTCTAGCGCTGTGGCTGGGTACATTCAAAGTTTCGGTTCGGATGGTCCCCCCTGCTGCTATGAAGATTTGGAGTTAACGGATTGTGCTTTTTTAATAGGTACCAACACGGCTGAATGTCACCCAATTATTTTTAACCGATTGGAGAAATACCATAAAAAGAACCGCAAAGTCAAGATGGTTGTGGTCGATCCTCGGCGTACACCAACCGCAGAAGCGGCTGACCTGCATTTGGCGATTCGTCCGGGAACAGATATCGATTTGTTAAATGGTATTGCTCACTTGTTGATGCGCTGGGGCTATATTGAGCCTGGGTTTATTGAAGATTGCACCAGTAACTTCCCGGCTTATGCTGAGGTGATTCATCATTATCCTCCAGAAGTGGTGGCAATTCAATGTGGAATTAGCGTTGAAGATTTAGAAAAAGCAGCCCGGTATTGGGGTGAATCTCAACGGGTGCTGTCTTTATGGTCCATGGGGGTTAATCAATCCTCGGAAGGGACGGCTAAGGTGAGAACAATTATTAATCTCCACCTGATGACCGGACAAATTGGTAAACCAGGAGCGGGACCATTTTCTCTCACAGGTCAACCAAACGCTATGGGTGGACGGGAAGCTGGAGGTTTGGCGCATTTGTTACCTGGTTATCGAGTGGTGAAAAACACCCAACATCGGTCGGAAGTTGAGGAGTTTTGGGGACTAAAGCCGGGACAAATTTCGCCTACTCCTGGTCTAACTGCTTGGGATATGATAACGGAATTGGAAAATGGCAATGTGGGGTTACTGTGGATTGCTGCTACCAATCCTGCTGTAAGTATGCCGGATTTGGAACGGACGAAAGCAGCTTTGTTGCGATCGCCTTTCACAATTTACCAAGACGCCTACTATCCCACTGAAACAGCAGCATACGCCCATGTCTTGTTACCCGCAGCCCAATGGAGTGAAAAAACTGGCGTCATGACCAATTCTGAACGCAGGGTCACTCTCTGTCCCGCATTCCGCCGACCGCCAGGAGAAGCCAAAGCAGATTGGGAAATCTTTGCAGAAGTTGGGCGTCGATTGGGGTTTGTGAAGGAGTTTGCTTTTGCTAACTCAGCCGCAGTTTACGATGAGTTTGTCAAACTGACTCGCCATCGCCCTTGCGATATGTCAGGTATTAGCCATAAAAACCTGCAAACTTTTGGTCCACTTCAATGGCCATGCTCAGAAGAAGGTGCTAGGGTGTTGGGTGTGGGGTGTAGTGAATCCTTTACACCCTCGAAGCGGCTATACACCGACCTCCGCTTCCATACTCCAGATGGACGTGCTCGGTTTGCAGCGTACCATTCACGGGGATTGGCAGAACCACCGGATTCTAATTATCCTTTTGTGTTGACGACGGGGAGACTTTACGGACATTGGCATACCCAAACCCGCACTGGTCGGATTGAAAAAATTCGTCAAATGCATCCCGAACCATTTTTGGAAATTCATCCCCGTGATGCTGCTAGTTTGGGTATTACTGATAATCAGTGGGTGGAAGTGCGATCGCGTCGAGGAAAAGCCAAGTTTCCTGCAAAAGTGACACGGGCGATATCTCCTGGTACAGTGTTTGTCCCCATGCATTGGGGAGCGCTTTGGGCAGATGATGCTGAAGCTAACGTCTTGACTCACCCCGAATCTTGCCCAGATGCTTTGCAACCAGAATTAAAAGCTTGCGCGGTACAGCTATCATTAGTTACTCTTGAAGTAGAGAATAATTACTTTCAACTACAATCTTCCGAGTGTTAGGTTATGAGACAGAATGCTTGATTGGCGATCGCTAATAAACTGAGGCATATCTTTATCTCAACGGGCTAATTGTGTTTTTGCCATTAGCCCTGTCTATGTATTGCATCAATTATTAATAAGTGTAACGGCGAGCAAGATTGAAGTATTTGACACAACAAATCGTAAAATGTAGAAGAAGCTAAGGCTCTGATTCGCTCTGGGATAGCCATGAAAACGAAAAAAAAACCTCTCCAGAATACCAGTTTCGTATTGGCAGTTCATCATTGGTCAACTCTATAAATCGCTATACAGGTTTTTTACTATTTCTTCTTATATTTTATTTTGTGATTGTAAATAGGGCGCAGCCAATGAAAAAACCGTTTAAGTCAATTACAGACATTTTTAGAGACGATCTCTTTATGCACTTTATTGAGAACATAGAGGTTGTTGTCTCTAAGATTCTATCGCTTTTAATGGTCATAGTCATTTTTGTAGCGATCGGAGATTTAGCTTTTTTTCTTTTTAAAGAATTATTGAGTACACCTTATGCAAAGTTTAACACAACCTTATTCAAAATTTTTGGGTTATTTTTGAATATCCTCATTGCTTTAGAAATTTTAGAAAATATCACTGCTTATTTGAGAAAACACGTTTTTCAAGTTGAATTAGTTATCGTTACCTCTTTAATTGCTGTTGCTAGAAAGATTATTATTCTTGATTTAGAAAAAGTTAAAGGTATTGATATCATAGGTCTAGGTATTGCCATTCTTGCTCTATCAATTAGTTATTTGATAATTCGTACGAGTAGTAGAAGATAATTTAAGCATTCATCTGACAATATATTAAAATTGATGACAGTTTTCTTTGATTTTGAAGCAGATTTTGTTGATTCCCTGCGCTGTATTCCTATGCAGGTACGCTGTAAACTAGACACTTGTGGCGTTAAGCTGAAGTTATCTGATTGGAACCAAATGACTCTAGCGGAACGAGAAGCGTTAGTTGAATTACCTTGCTCTACAGAAACTGAAACTCAAGCTTACCGAAACTATCTTCAAAACCTGATTGTACAACGTACTGGCACACCAGCTAGTGAATTACCGATAGAACCCCATCCTGCATGGTTGGACGCAAATACCGTTCCAGTAAACGTTCGGGAAAAAGCTGCGGAATTTGGTGTTCATCTGAACTCTCAGCAGTGGGCTGAGTTAACTCCATTACAACGTTTCGCCCTGATTAAACTCAGTCGTCCAGGACATGAAAGTGAAAATTTCCCTAAGGCTTTAAAGGAATTTTATCTTTTATGAGAAACCCGGTAACCTAAAGATACCAGGTTTGTGTGGTTTCGTTTTCGCAAATCTGCTTATGAGCTATAGAGGTGTTTACAATGGGACAAGGGAACAACTATAAAATGCAAGGGAAACAGTCTCTAAAGCTGACTGCTGAAGGCTGAAGTGCTGAAAGCTTACAATGTGTAATGACTTCTGTCCAATTAGCTAACAATTCGCCAAAACAGGGGATATTCAAAAATGGCAGCCAAAAAAATTTTGATGCTTGTTGGGGACTATGTGGAAGATTATGAAGTTATGGTTCCGTTCCAAGCATTGCAGATGGTGGGACATACGGTTGATGCTGTTTGTCCAGATAAAAAAGCTGGGGAAAAAGTCAGGACTGCTATCCATGACTTTGAGGGCGACCAGACTTATAGCGAAAAACCCGGTCATAACTTCACTTTAAATGCTGATTTTGCAGAAGTAGAAGTAGGAAACTATGATGCGCTTGTGATTCCGGGAGGACGCGCACCTGAGTATATCCGCTTAAATTCTAAAGTACTCGACATAACTCGTCACTTTGCGGAAGCAAACAAGCCCATTGCTGCTATTTGTCATGGTTTGCAGTTGTTAGCTGCTGCTGATGTACTTCAAGGAAAAAGTTGTACTGCTTATCCTGCTTGCAGCCCAGACGTCAGTCGTGCTGGCGGTACTTACGTGGATGTTCCAGCGGATGAGGTCGTTGTTGATGGTAACTTGGTCACAGCACCAGCTTGGCCCGCCCATCCCCGTTGGTTAGCAGCGTTCTTGAATGTACTTGGTACAAAAATTGAGCATCCAGAACTGGTATTGGAAAGGGTGTAGGATATGGGGTATGGGGCGGACAGTACCCTAATTTTATACAGCAAGACGCTGAACAGATGGTTACTTCCTGTTGCCTATTGCCTATTGCCTGTTGCCTGTTCCCTTCTTGTTGAATTTTCATTTATTGAGCGTTAAGTGAAGCTATAGTGGATTTAGCAATTTTGCTGCTATAAGGCTATGGTAAACTCCTACTGCCAATTTATTTTAAGAAATAGTTTAGAACCCCCTGGAACTCGATGACAGGCAAAAACGCAAGACAGAAAGCCATTCTGCGTCAAGTATCTGGTAACGGAGTCGTTTACGGGTCAGAAGTTAATCACTCTCTACCCTCCAATCAAGAGGTAGTCATTGGGCGTGACCCTGGCTGTCAGCTTGTCCTAGATGCTATGTTATATCGCATGGTATCTCGCCGTCATGCGGTGGTTCGTCCTCAATCGTCCCCAGATAAGGAATGTAACTGGGTCATATGCGATTTAAATAGTGCTAATGGTACTTATTTAAATGGACAACGGTTGCAAGGTTGTCAGCAATTGATACACGGAGACCATATCATTTTGGGTCTTGATGGTCCGGAGTTCATTTTTGAGTACGAAGTGAACGCTCAACCAACTACAATCACCCCACCATCGGCTGTACCACTTCCTCCAGCCAATCAAATCCAAACACCAACGACTTATTACACTTCGACTCCAAGCCATGACTATATCAGCTTTACTCAACTGTTTCCCATTATTTCTACTGGGAAAGATTTAACTCGCAAAGCTTACTTAATACCGGGAATTTTCACTGTTATTTTTGTGGTGCTGATGTTTGCCACGGTGGGTCAAACACGAGCCAATCAAATTATAGTCGCCAGTTACATAGCTTTTGCTGCATACTACTTTATCTACCAACTCTGTGGTAAAGCAAAGCCCTGGTGGGTTCTCGTTTCTTCAGGGGCGATGACATCGCTGATTTTGCTGTCTCCCGTGTTGGATTTGTTTATCTTTGTATTTCGCACCGTTCTTCCAGGTAATTTACCTTCAGACCAGGAAACTGTGACTTTTACTGAACTGCTAGTGCGGATGTTTTTTGGTGCTGGCTTGATGGAAGAAATACTGAAGGCTCTTCCTATTATAGGTAGTTATTTTATTGCTAAATCTTTACCTTCTCCTTGGCGCGAACGCATTGGTGTCTGGGAACCTCTTGATGGGATTCTGTTAGGAACGGCTTCTGCTGTCGGTTTTACTCTGTTAGAAACGTTGGGACAGTATGTACCGCAAATTACTCAGGCTGTTCAGCAACAAGCGGGCGAAGGCGCAGGTCAACTCGTGGGTTTACAACTTCTGATTCCACGCATTTTGGGTTCTGTTGCAGGTCATATGGCTTATAGTGGGTATTTTGGCTACTTTATTGGTTTGGCTATACTCAAACCTTCTAAAGCTTGGCAAATTTTACCTATCGGTTACTTAACAGCGTCCGGGTTACACGCTTTGTGGAATGCAACGGGAGTAATCAACGGCTTGCTGTTGGTTGTTGTGGGTGTGTTGTCTTATGCTTTCTTAATGGCAGCAATTCTTAAAGCACGGGCGCTTTCACCAACGCGATCGCAAAATTTCGCAACTCGTTTTCTTCGACCCAAATAAAAAGTCAAGCCAGAAAAGAAAAGGGAGTAGGGGATAAGGGGCAATGTGTTTTCCTGTTTTTTCGCGATCGCCAAACTTAATTGGCTTTTTCTGTCTTTAGATAGATGGTACCTGTTGCAATGCTAGCTAATGTTATTATGCCGGAGTTGTGTGATATACTGGGCCCTTAATTGCAACACTAGAAATGACACTTGGGATTGGCACATAGCTCTACAGACAGTGACTAGCCCCTGAACTCCAGTTACATTAGGAGAGGAAAAGTTGAACTTAGGCTTCCTCCGAGGAGGATTGTAATTCATTCAACGCATAGTAAGCAACTGCCATACTCATTCGGGCTTTTTCGATTTCGGATAAACTTGCCCACTCATGCTCGCCAAGGTTCTCTACCACAGTGGTCGGATTTTGAGATTTTTCGCTTCTCATGGCGAATGCATAAGGACGTGCCATGACTGATAGATCGTCGCTTTCCCAACTAGGTAGTACAGATTGAACACATTGTATAAGTTGTTCGCCTAAAGCTTGCTGGGAATTAAAGATTTCAGTGGCTTTTTGGGCGATCGCTGACATCCAGTCCTGTGGTAAACGATTAGCAAAACGTTGTTGTAAAGTTTGTTGAAGATTGGATAAGACCGTAGTTTTTGTGTTAAGCTTGTAATCATTTGTATTAAAGACTCCCGACCAAAGGGTGTCTATTTGGTTGTAAAAAGCTTGTGAACGTGATGTGAGTTCCTCATTGAGAACTTCCTCCATCTGGAACTGCTGTTCTAATTGCAAAAAATATTCATCACTATCCTCATCAGCAGGATTCCAAGGGTATACACTATCCTCAGGTTCCAAGATCGCTTCTAAGAGTTCTAAATCGATTTGAGATGGTTTAAAAGTGTTTGAACCGTTGATATTTTGAATCATTTTTCGTCTCCGGTTTGATTATTTAGTGGTACTGACAGCTACAACTGCCCGATTCTATTTTCCGCAAAAAACAAGGATGTAGTTCTGCTAAAAAAATAGGTTTTTTTAGTCAGTTATCTCCTAAAAAAACCAGATTGCCAATGGTTATGCTGACATACTGTCAATGATGAACTCCCAAGGTTGACTTTTGGTACTTCCAAACTTTAACTGCATTCCCGATTGTAAGGGGACTTCCTGACGGTGGATTTGTTGCCAAACGTTAGCTTGTAAAACCCAGGTTGTACCATAGGTAGATAAGTCTTGCAGGTAATACGTTCTGACCGGATTAGTCCCTGTAAAAGTATTTCGACACAAAATTTCGGCGTGGCGCTTTGAAACTGAAGGTTCTGGAATCACAATGTCATTATCTGTCGTGCGACCTATACGGGTCACTCCAGGTCTTAGCGACCAAGTTTTTCCGACTGGGGATAGCGATCGCAAAATCGCATTGGGAAACATTGAGGCTATACCGGGGATAGAAGTTTCTGGGAGTTCTGTAATTCCTTCATCAAAACTTTTGAGAATTTCCCCATTATAGTCTGGGTGTTGATAGAGAACCGGTAAAGTCCAAGCGGGTTGATTGAACTTGTAAATCGTCAACAATTGTTGTCTTGCTTCCGCGACGGCTTCATCAATAGGCTTGCGCGATCGCAATGCGTGAGCAAAGGATTGAATAAAGGTGTGACTTTCTCGGTCTGCAATTTCATCACGCATTGCTAATACTGCGGGGACACCTTGACGTATCAGCACTTCTGCCAAACTACTGTGGGGTATGGCTTGATGATGCACAGCTGCAGGTTGTGCGCCCCAACAGGCATTAAAAACCGCGAGTTTTACTCCCGTACGGGTTAGCGCCTGTGCTAATTCCATGCCATTGAGAGCCATATCCGGGCGCAAAAACAGTAAACCCCCGTCCGGTCCGGGTAGACCGTGACCGGCATAAAACAAGATGTTGTATGCCTTAATTTCTAGCTGTTGAATCAACTCTTGCGGGCTGGGTTTCAAAAGCGTGGTTACCATGCAGGGTGCATAGCCATTGTAATGACTCCCCACCAGAGATCCATTAGAAAGAGTTTGTTCTAGGATAGATGCTTCTTTTTCCAATTGCAGCCTCTCATCGTGACCCAAAACCAGAAGAATATTTAACGCTTGGTCGGAGCGTAAATAAGGCAAGGGTTCAACTGCGCTGGTGGTACGACTGAATAACACGTGTTGCGAAAGAGAAATTGCAGATTGACCAGATTCACGCTGCATAATTTCCCAAGGTAAAGCAATCAAATCGGGATCGCGAATTTCCAACCGCACGTGTAAACGTGTATGCTGACCCATAGCGATACCGCGACTGCGTTCAAAGCTATTTAGAATTTGTCCATCAAATACCCATCCCCATAAACTGATTCCCAAGTATTGCATCAATCGACTGGTATAGTTTGTTGCTTGACTGGAAGTCAGTAGTAAATCTAGTGGGAGTGGGGCTGAAGGTGGAGGCGTAGCTCCTTGGAAAATGTTTAAGCGACAGTGTCCGGCAAACATCTGCTGCCACTCTTGCCAAGCTTGAGTGAGATGTTGGGGCCAAACACAATCGCGCAAAACATAACCACTGGGATAGGGAGCGTTCACCACCCAAATAGCGAAATTGTCGGTGCCGGTATTAACGAGGCGGGCGATCGCCAGGTTCAAGGATGGCATGGATTCGTGAATGTACGTTTACGTAACAGGTTAAATCAAGTAAAATTCCAATAACAATTTTTAAAGGCAAAAAATATTTACCTTTGCTTGTTTTCATCTAAAAGCAATTACCTGTATCTGTATGATTCAGGCTTCTACCAGTTTATCGATTTTTTGACTCAATGCTACAGGAATTAGGGAGCCGGGGTGAGGAATGAGGAGCTTGCTTTAATATTTCGTATACAATTATACTTTTTCCAGGAGAGTTAACTTCTTTTAAGAAGATGGAGGAACCCTGGGAACGGATTGAACTGGTGCTTCCTCGACAGGAGGTGCGTTATCTTGAACTTGCTTGCATAGGCTGACCTGACTAGGCTGAGCGTTGGCGCGCTGTAAAGAGTTGAATTTAGAGAATGGAATTCGGACGTTTTGTCCCTGTTTTACAATCGGCTGATTATCGGTAGCTGTTGGTTGTGAAGTGGGCTGAGTCGTTTTGCCAAGCGAGCATACACGTAAATCAACCCAAGGGTCTTGATTTTGTGGTGTTGGGGCTGTTTGGGAATTGGGAATGTTGGTAACTTGTAGAACACTACCAGTAGGGACAATGACAGTATTAACCGATGGTGAGGTCGTATTCAAAGAAATTTGGCTGGTGGTCACAATCACCGATTCCCCAGTAGGTGCATTATCAGGGCTGGGATTTGCTTGAAGAGGTGCAGCTGGTGAGTTATCTTGAGGACTTGTGACAGGAGAAGATCCATTGAGTGGTGGGAGCAGAGGAAGCAATCCCATTTGCCATAGATAGCCAACCACACAACCGCCGAGGATGAGTAGGAACAGAATAATCAGATGCAGTGGTAGTCTGAGGTCGCGAATCTGCTTTTCAGAAGAAATGACTTGAGTTTTTTGATGTTGGCTCGTGGGTGTTGGTGGTAGAGTCGCTGCTGACGGTGAATAAGTGCTAACTGTGGCAGTATCCGCGATTGTTGATTGAAGACTCGCTTTTGGTTCGGAGTAGTTAACAAGACAGTGAACTAGGGCGATGGTAACATTATCGTGTCCGTTTTGATTGTTAGCAATAGACACCAAAGTATCAGTTACGTTGGATATATCCGATTTGCCATTCAGAAGCGGTAAAATTTCTGAATCCCAATACTGCTCAACGCGGTCAAAATCGCTCAAACCATCAGAACATAGGAGGAAAATACAATCCTCATCAAGGATAAAGCGTTGGGAAGTTGGATGCAATGAATTGCTAGAACCCATCCCTAACGCCTGCACTAAAGAACCAGATGCACCCTGCTGTATAGCATCCCGGTATGTAGCATAGCCGAGTCGTACTTCACGAGAAGCGACATCATCATCTAAAGTGACTTGGTAGCAGCCGTAGCGTGTAATCCAGTAAGCACGGCTATCTCCAACATGGGCGATGTACATTTGGTAACAGATAGGTAACGCCATCACTAGGGTTGTCCCCATACGTTGACGTCCGTGTCGGTGTTCCTCGTCGTTACGCTGGCTAATTTTATCGTTTGCTACTGCTGCGGCTCGTTCTAGATCTACAAGTAGAGTTCCAGGGTCTATGTGGTCTGCGGGAATACTTGTCAATTCCTGTAATTGCTGCTGAATGGTTTCGATCGCCAAATTCGACGCCACATTACCGCCCTCGTGACCACCAATACCATCACAAACGATCGCTAGTGCTGAATTTTGAGGTGGTTTGCTAATCGTGCTACCACTAGGGGGATAACAAGCATCTTCATTCCTCTGCCGACTTGGTCCGGTGTCACTTTTGGTAGCGATTTTGATTGTGGGTGTTTGATCTCGCCCCAGCGCCGCCAGTGCTTTATCTAAAACGGCAACAACTTGTTCGCCTGATACCATAGCTCCTGATTCTAAAGAACGGCAAATTTCGTTAAGCAATTCTACTATTGCTGGTTTCGCGTCCCCGCATAAAGATTGCCAAAATCTACCTAATTGGGACAAGCTTGGTTCTGTATTTTTATCATCGTGCAATTCCAGCAAATGGATGAGGGAACCTTCTACCCGAATTAACTCTGGGTTTAGTAAACTAGAGGCGACTCCTTCACTCAGTAGAGGTTGCCACAGATTGGCTATCTGCCACAACCAGTTGAGTTGGCGCATTGATGTTGCTGAACGCCAAGCATTAGAAAATTTCTGCGCTAGCTGTACAGCTGTTCCATCTTCTGTTGGTTCAAGCGGTGGTTTTTCTAAAAGTAGTATTTCTCGATTGGTCTCTCCTAAATTTACTGATACTATTCCATACACTTGAGGTACGTGCAAGCGGTAGGGAAATAACCGCAGGTAAGGTCTAATTAACTGCAAATTATCAACTTCTGGCGTTTCGGGCAAGAACCCAGGCTTTATGTCCAAAAGAAGTGAGTTGCTGATAACCAAGTAGCGATCGGCTAATAATTCTCCTGGAGCCGCCAGACTCACGCCATCTGCCACAGCCCATAGGTAACGTTTGGGTATGGGTGTGGAACACCTCTGGCAAAACTTGTGTGTAAGGGGGTTTGGAGCCTGACAAAATTCATTTGGGCAATAGAGTGTTGCCGCATCATTTTCCATAGTCTTCGCACCGAGCAGCAGATTGGCATTTTTTCAACAGCATTGGCAGCGGGCTCTTGACCGCTCGCGATATATCCAATTTTGGATCACGATTCTAACTTGCGGACATAGGGGCTGGAAAAAAATTTGCCTGATTATCAATATGGGGATTCTGCATTATGTGCAACGAGATACACCAAATGTACTTGCACGTTCTTTGATAAATGAGGCATTAAGTCATTTTCAACACCCTCCTGTAAATAACCGCATACAGAAAATCACAAACCAGAAAAGGTCTTTTTATACCAATTTTCTAAAGTTTTGCAACATATTATTTTTCCCCTCAAACCTTCAACAGAAGTCGAGGGGAACTGACATGGTGCAGCACTAAAGAAATTTGGCATTATTTGGTCATCTGGCATCCCTGGTACATGACTGCAAATCTTCGTTAATGAAAGTCTATCTAAAAGTTTTTGAATAGATGTTGGTCTTAGAGTCTGTTTCATTAAAAATTAACACATTAACGTAATATTTAATTATACTTCGAGAAAGCTTAATCACTTTCTATCAATATCTCAGTGTAAGCCAAAAGTGAACATTATCTGTGTTCAATTTATCATCTCACTTACCGTAAGCGTCCGCTATTGGCACCTCAACCGTCAGCTTTGAAGCAGATTTTGCTGTGCTATACGGACATAATTGAGCAATAGCAAAAGCTGATGGCTGAGATGCTGAAAGCTTACCACTTGCCATTATCAATAACTAATGATAAAAGACAGTAGGGGGCGGCTATGCTCCGCTACATTTTTCCTAGACAAAACAGGACAACCAAGGCATTTTTTAAATTGAC
>JAWQFQ010000180.1:0-19558 GCA_035967975.1 Scytonema sp. PMC 1070.18 | reverse complement strand
GCATACTTGAATAAAAGTGAACAAATATTAGTAAAGTCCTAACTAGTTATCGACCCCCAGGGAAATGGTTTTACTACGAGCAAGTTTTAAAAGTCCCTAACTATGCCATTTTTGAACCAGAGACAGGGGTGCTGGAAGTTTATCAGCTAGATAGCTCCGGACATTATCAACTGCGATCGCCAGATGAACTCAACCGCTACTATATTGAGGGGATGAACCTGTTTGTGGGAACATGGCTCTTAAGTCGAGAAAATCGTACTGGCTTATGGTTGCGCTGGTGGAATGAACGTGGCGAACTCTTGCTTTGGGGTTCTGAGTTAGCCGCACAAGAACGTCAACGGGCGGAACGTTTAGCAGCCCAACTACGCGCAATGGGCGTGGAACCGGAAGTGTAGGAGAAATTAAGAGTCTTAAGGGACTTCCCAATAAAAAAGTATCCAAAAATCTCTTGTGGTACGTCTGTCTCAGACGTGACAGATTCAAAGGACAGATACCTCGCCCGTGACAGATTCAAAGGACAGATACCTCGCCCGTGACAGATTCAAAGGACGGGCGGGGACGCCCGTACCACAATATGGATAATTTATTTATTGGAAGTCCCTAACCAGTCTATGATTTGCTGATTGACAACATCAGGAACTTCATCGTGGGGACAATGACCAGCACCGGGGATGGGGATGATTGTGATATCTTTACCATTTTCTTGGGCTTTCTCGTAAATTTTAGCACCAGTAATAGGTGTCCAAGGGTCATCAGCACCCCAAATAACTAACAACGGGCGTTCGACTTTAGGCAATAGTTCAGTGGGTGAAGGACCGGGAGGTGCTGTTAGGATAGAGACAAAAACTTGTTGTGCGCCTGGATCGCACGAAGGAGTGTAAAGTAAGTCTACTAGCTCATCGGTAACAGCTTCCCGATTGCGGTAAACCTGGTACAGAGTCCGGCGAATTTGGGATTTCTGTCGAATCCGGTTAAAAACGATACTTCCTGTCACTTTAGAACGCACCAACTTATTAAAAGCTCCCATTGCAATGCGGAGAGGGGGGTTAAGTTCGTGGGGTCGATGACTCAAGCCGCCTGCGGAGTTAATTAAAATACCACCTGCGGAGATTTCTGAGTGTTCTGTTAACACTATCAAACTTAAGAGTGCGCCGATAGAGTTACCAATAAATATGGCAGGTTCTTGAATGTGTGCTGTCCAAAAATCCTTCAGTAGTTCCACCCACACTTCCACACTGTAATCTAAGGGGGGTTTGTCAGAACCACCAAATCCTAAAAGGTCAACAGCAAAGACTCGGTAGCCAGCAGCGGCTAAAACCGGAATATTTTTCCGCCAATGTCCGATGGAAGCACCGAAGCCATGCACCAGGAAAAGGGGACGTCCGGTTCCTTTGACGGTATACTGAATTTTGTAACCCTGCCAAGTCCAATCGTATTTTTCAAAAGGGGTTTCTGGTATCTGCTGCGTAGTGACAGTCATTATTAAGTTTCGTTAAGTGTTAATTCTATATTAATTTTCGCTGAAAATAGTTGATAACTATCGTTTAGCAGAAAGATTCTCTGGAAGACTGCCGTGTTAGAATCTCAAGACAAACCAGATAACTCCCATATAGAGGAATGGCGACAGAAGATTGCGATCGCCGATCGCAACAACATTTTTTGTCACTGTCGCATCTGTCATACGGAGTGGGTTGGCTCAACATTTGATACTCTTTGTATTCGCTGTGGTAGTGCTGATGTGGAACGTATCTCCTGTTGGCAATTTCCTGATGATTAACAACAGTTTTGCTGTGAATATGGTTAATGGCTAATGGTTAATGGTTAATGGCTAATTGATTTTTTTACCATTAGCTATTAGCTATTAGCTATTAGCAGTCTTTACGAAAATTTTACATTTCATTTAAGTCTGATCTAGTCACAATCTCATCAATTAACCCATAGGCTTTGGCTTCTTTTGCAATGAGGAAAAAACTTCTTTGGGTATCATATTCAATTAACTCTTTTGAGCGACCAGTATTGTCAGCAAGTATGTTATTTATTGTTTCTCTTTGAGCTAAAATTTCTCTTGCGGCTAGTTCAATCTCAGTGGCGAGTCCTTCAATATTTCCTGATGGTTGCTGTATTGTAATACGAGCATTGGGTAAAGCATATCTTTTGCCCTTAGTTCCTGATGAAAGCAATATTGTTCCTATCATTTCAGCAGCGCCCATACAGACAGTACAAACGTCCGAGCGAATTTGTTGGAGTGTGTCATAAATGGCGATCGCTCCCCTCATTGACCCGCCGGAACTATTGATATACAAGTGAATATCTGCCTCTGAATCTTCTGCATCAAGCAACAGAAATTGTGCAATAATTTCATTAGCAATTTCTTCTGTTAGTTCGCCTCGTAAAAAAATAATTCTCTTCGCCAGTAAACGGGAATAAAGATGAAAAGGGAACTCTTCTGAGGCTGACGATTGAACACCAATGGGAATATTAGGATACCAAGGTAAGCTCATATTAGACATCTCCGAAAAACATTAAAAGGCAATAGGCAAGGAGGCAATAGGCAATAGGAAAATCCTCATAACGCTTCTTTGATTATTGCCTGTTGCCTATTGCCTACTCTCAGGGTTTGGTGAATTATTTGACTAACTTAATGGCGATTCAAATCCTCCCATAGCTCCAAGACGAACAGTTAAGAGTTCTACATCTGTAATGGCTTTGTGGGGACCATTTTGAGAATTTGCTGGAGTAAACCAGAAAGTTCCCCCTTGGCATTGGCGTCCGTTCGTTTCAATGGTTCCACTCAAGACGTAAACATATTCATCGCCATGATGAGAGTGAACGGGAATGATAGTACCAGCTTTCATTTTTAATCTATGAATCGAACCTTGGGAAACTGGTTCAGCAAGGGGGAGAATTTGCGTGCCTGGAAATTGCTCTAAATTATGCCAAGCTTGAAGATTAGTTTCGATAAATATTTGTGTGGACATTTCTATATATCACTTTGTCTGATTAGTTTCCATAGCAATCCTCGGCAGATTTGTAAAAATTGCGAGGTCTAGAAACCCGGTTTCTTCAAGAAACCGGGTTTCTCTACTTTTAAGAATAATTTAGGATTGCTATACGGTGCTATGTGCCTAATGCTGTTGGTTGATTTAGGATTACGCTGCTTCAGTAATGTAACAACAATACTTTCGATAACTTCTGGGTAAGGCGATATTCCCATTTATCTTTTGTAGATAAGTTAAAGACAAAGCGGTTGAATTCTTCCAAACTAGGCGAACTCATGGATGCAAAAAGACTGGAGTCTGATTTTGGGGTAAAAGGTATTGAGTTGAGCTTGGACAAGAACAATCCAGCATAAATGCCATTCGTCTCCAAAGTTTCGTTTTCACTACCTGAAATAACCGTTGCTGCTAAGCCAGACTCGTGGTGCGTCAATTGCAATTGCGTCCCACCTTCAGCAGTCGTCAGAGTCCAAATCACCAGTGTGGGCTTACCAGTAAGATTATCTTGCCAGGTGTAAACTAGGCGTTTTGGCTCTTCTAGTTCAATAACCTCGCAATAAATAGTGGTTTTTAATCCTGGTAAGGAAGAATTCTCAAATTTGAATTTATGTCCCAACCTAGGTTCAAAATCATTTTCCATCATCCAGATACTAAGAGCATGGCGGTTAGTAAGGGCTTTCCAGACTCGTTCGGGTGGATGGGGATAAAAAACAGATAGCTTAACCTGTTCCCTCATGAACCTTCCTCCAAATACTCATCAAGGGCATTGAGTTTCTCTTGCCAGAATTGCTCATAGTGGTTGATCCAGTCAGATACCTCTTTCAAAGGGTTTGGATTCAACCGATAGAATCGCTGCCGTCCAGCCCGTCGTTGTTGAACGAGTCCTGCTTCGCACAACACACTCAAATGTTGAGAGATAGCAGCTAAAGACATCTCAAATGGGAGGGCAAGTTGCTTGACAGATTGTTCCCCTTGACGAAGCCGATCTAGAAGTGCTCGTCGAGTGGGGTCAGCAATAGCCTGAAATACGTCACTACTAGCAGTAGCTCGGCTCATAAGCAGCAGATAAAAGTTAAGTAAATGCTTAACTATACTTCTATGCTACATAAGCATTTACTTAAATGTCAAGCTCAATGACTATATGTACTTTATGCGCCTACATCTGCGGTTTTAAATTGCTGAGCGGGTTGATTCATCATTAGATGCTGTTTCAACTAATTTACAAATTCATCTAATTCTTTCATTGCTAAATTGCGATAGTAACCAACACTCTCTTGTGAAATATACTTTCTGAGTAAGACTTCTGCTTGGCTATCATCTTCAACTTGGTCGAGTTCAATCAGTAACCGACTATATCTTTTGTTAGCCTCTTGATTTTTATAAGATAATTCCTTGACTGACTGACTGAGATTAGTAGCTTTTGACCAGTCCTTTTCTCGCAACATTCCCAGTTCAGTCGCTAATTTCTTCACTAAAGGTTGATACTTATGCTCCAATTTTTCGTGACAATCCTCTAAAATATCAATGTACAAATTTAGCGCTGTTAACTTGTCACTAATTGAACTATCTATAGAATTTTCCAGCACTTTTTCAATTTCAATCCTAGCTTCTTTATTATTCCCTAGTTTGTGCAAAACGCGAGCCACGTCTACTTGATAATAGGTGAATAGAGTATGATTTTGCCCCATGACATGAGCTAAGGATTTATACAGCGATAGTGCTTCTCGATCTCTTCCTTGCTTTTCAAATATCAAAGCTGTCCAGGAATCACATTTATGCTTCAGCAAATTATTCTCATCTCGGTTAGCTTTGGTTTGGTAGAAATTGTTGATAATTTCTAAAGCTTCCTGATAATTTTCCGCTTGAAGATGCCGATAGATATCAGGAATCACAACTTGCTCAAAATCTTTATTGAAATCGGGAGCCGTCAAATTTTGACTGATGCGATCGCTTGCCATTTTTTCTACTTGCCCTTAGTTGTCATGCTTAATGCTTGTATTTACGACGTTTGGGAGGAATCGGACACTTATCGAATGGCCACTCCCCCCGATTTGCTAAGCAAATCCGTAAGCAATCATCACAGGGAATCGGCTCTGCCCTTCGGGAAACACATTGCTCATAGAGAATATAACATATCTCACTATCTGAATCTTTCGGCTCCTTAGTTTGATTAGTTTCCCGCTCTGATTCACTGTTATACTGCATTAAAATCGTAAATTTTTATATTTATTTAGTCACATATTATACTTGTAAAATGACAGAAGTTATACCAATTCTCGAAAATCCGGCAACACATTTAAACCCGATGCCCCTGAACTACTTCAAATGCCATTCCTCTGTCTCCTTCTCACAGTTACGGCTTCACTGGAATTCGCCACAACTTTTTGTTAATAAAATTACCTTAATAAACCCGTAATTGCCGCATTCTTTCGGGACTACCAGTAGGAATTGATGCAATTAACTTTTGTGTGTATTCTTCTTTAGGTTCGCGGTATATTTTCTCTGCTATACCTTGCTCGACGATTTGACCGCGATTCATGACGAGGATGCGATCGCTCATAAACTTCACCACGCTCAAATCATGAGAAATAAAGATGTAGGTCAGCCCAAACTCATCTTGTAATTCTTTTAACAAATTTAGTACCTGTGCTTGTACGGACACATCCAGCGCTGAAACCGACTCATCACAGATAATAAACTTAGGATTCAATGCCAAAGAACGGGCTATACAAATCCTTTGACGTTGACCGCCAGAAAACTGATGGGGATAGCGGTTGATTGCGTCTGCACTCAATCCTACCCGTTCTAGAAGGTAAGCGACACGTTCTCGCCTTTGCTGCTTTGTATTCTCGATAGAGTGAATCACCAAAGGTTCCATAATGGCGTCCCCTACCTTCATACGTGGATCGAGGGCGCTAAAGGGATTTTGGAAGACTATTTGCATTTCCTTCCGCAACTGCTGTAATGGTTTTCCTTGCAGTTTTGTAATATTTCTTCCTTCAAAAGTAATTTCCCCGCTCATCGGCTCGATCAATCGCAGCAAAGTTCTGCCCAAGGTTGTTTTACCACAACCGGATTCTCCTACCAATCCTAAGGTTTCTCCCTTTTTGACATCAAAGGAAACACCATTTACTGCCATAGTGTAGCGTTTTGTCCCGCCAAATAACCCCTTGACGGGGAAAGCAACTTTGAGGTCGCGGACTTGCAGCAAAGGTTGTTGCATTTCCAAATTTACTAATCTTTGTGCAATCTCCTCTGTCGTCACTTCTCGAGGTTGTTGGGGTTGTTTGGGCTGAATCACTACCTCACCAGTGGGATTCTCCTCCACACTCATGTAGTCGGAAACGGTCAGCAATTTTTGAGGATGGCGGTTCAGGGAGGGGCGACAAGCTACCAAGCCTTTGGTATAGGGATGCTGGGGGTCAGTAAAAATTTGGGTGGCTGAACCTTGTTCCACTATTTTACCTCTATACATCACCGCGACTTGGTCAGCGACTTCTGCAATCAGTCCCAAGTCGTGGGTAATGAAAACCATCGCCATATCACGTTGTTGCTGCAATTCTCGTAGCAGATCAATAATAGTTGCTTGTACCGTTACGTCTAAGGCTGTGGTTGGTTCGTCAGCGATTAATAACAATGGATTGCAAGAAATTGCCATTGCTATCATGACCCGTTGCAATTGACCGCCTGACAGTTCATGGGGATAGCGGTCTAGTATTGTTTGTTTATGTTGCTGTACCAACTGTTCTAGCTTTAGCTCATCAGGGGTTGATGAATTAGAGGAGGTTTGTTTCCAAGTTTCGATATACTGTTCTTTGAGGGCTTCATCACTTGGAAGAAGTTTGACCTCTTGCAGACGGGCGATCGCTTGCTGTTTTGCTTCTGCTTTTGAAATATTTTGATGCCGCAAAATGGCTTCGGTAAGTTGAAACCCAATAGTATACACTGGGTTAAGAGAACTCATTGGTTCTTGGAAAATCATGGCAATGTCGCCACCTCTATGAAGTTGCATCTCTTCATTAGGCAGCTCCAATAAGTTGACAGGTTTACCATTCTCTTGAGCACGAAACCAAATTTCTCCCCCACTAGCCCTTCCTGGATACTGTATCAAACCCATGACAGCTAGGGAGGTGACTGATTTTCCACTCCCCGACTCCCCTACAATTCCTAGGGTTTCTCCTCGATGCAACTCAAAGGAAATACCATCTACGGCTTTGACAATTTTGGTATCTCCTGCAAACTCTACTTGTAGATTGCGGACCTCTAAAATAGTTTCTCTCATTATTGGGTGTTGGGTGTTGGGTGTTGGGTGTTGGGTATCGGGTGGGGGGAAACAGTGTATTTTACAGTATATTGAATTGCGTTTTATCTACTGGAAAGTTTTTTGGATTTTTAATTATCACACTTTTACAGTATAATGTTGCATTAAAATTTACAAAACAAGCACACAGATAAAAATACATTATGACAAATGACGAACATTATTGATAACTGTTAAAACGAGTAAGCGTTCAGCCGTCAGCTATCAGCCATCAGGTTTTATGAGCTATATAAATATTTACAATTGTATTCAAAACGCCTATAAAATGTCCGAAAACAGGTTTGAACGCTGACGGCTGACGGCTGAAGTGCTGAACGCTTACTAAAACGGAATATCGTCTGGGTCGTTTTCTTCTTTTGACGGAGCTGGATAAGGATTGCGATCGTAGTTCGTTCTTTGGGGTATGGGTTGTTCCTCGTAGTCCTCTTGGGGAAGCTCTCCAATAGTGTTGGACGATGGGGTTGGGGTGGGAAGTGGTGATTCGTATTTGGGAGAAGACGCTACAGGGGTTGATGCTTGGGTAACTGATGGTGATGTTGCGTTGAAATCTGTTACCATTCCCAAAGATTGAATTTTTTGTACAGTTAATTCAGCACGTTTTTCTTTGAACCCTTCCGGGCGGTCAACCGTGTTCATACTCAAGCGCCCTTCTAAGAGAATGCGATCGCCTTGGTGGTAGTTTTGCTGAATATCTTTTGCCATATTTCCCCAACCTACAACTTTTAATGTTGCGGGAGGTTCTCCTTCCCTGAGTGCTGGAAACTGCACCAGCATTTCGGTGATTTCTAGATTATCAGCAGTATAGCGGAGTTGCGGTTCTTGAATAATTTCTGCCATTAAAATGCAGCTGTTCATTTAGTTCTCCTTTAAATAAGGGTGTGGGGTGTAGGGTGTCAGCTTGCTTAGAGGGGTTTCCCGTCTCAGGGGACTGACGTTGGGGTTCCCCCGTTAAAGCAAGTGGCGTTTTAGGGGAGAAAGATTGCGACGCTCTTTGGTTTGAATCACTTCTAGCATAAAAGTCAAGCAAGTGTCGCGAACAGCAATTTTATCACTGTACACGACCTTTGCTTGACTGTGAAAAGCATAGAAACTAAATGCTTTTATAGTACAATTATACCATTAATCTAGTATACCAAAGGAAATCATCAGTCAACTGAAAGCACCTCCCGACAACATCCCAACTCTCACTGGAATTATGAAACGCAGTTATGGCTACTAACCTACCTGCAACACAAATGGTGGAAGAAGTTACACAACATTCAGGTACTGGTCTTTGACAGATATGAGGGGTCTTCACCAAATTTAGCCGCTCTTGCTAAAGATAGGTGAAATGTGACTCACGATCCGCTTGCCTATTAAAGTAGGTGGTGTAGATACGGAAAATGACTTGGGACCCCTGCTGCTTGAAGCGTTCCGCAGTTTCCAACAGTTCCTTAAGACTGCGCCCCAGATGGTCAAGCCGTACCACGCAAATGATATCTCCCTTACGGACATAGCTAATTTTTGCAGCAGTTGGGCGTATCTATTGGAGCTATCCCCGTGCGAGAAATGAAGCGGGTGAGAGAATGCTAACTCCTTCAAACGGGTGCAGCTCCAATAAGTCCTCGTCCCCCGTAATCAGGTAATCGGCATTGCCGCAGACCGCCAGATCAAGGAACTTGTTATCACGAGGATCACGGCATATGGAGAAGGTGCGGTTGATGGTCACAAACTCTGACAATTCACGCATTTCAAATAGAAAATGCAGGCGTTTCTCACGGGAGAGGTACGAATCAAATTTTGGGCGGCTCAAGACATCGCCAAGCTCCTGGAAAGTTGCCTCCGAGAACAAATGCACCGCTGTCCCTTCCATAACCAGACGCACCGCCTGCGCGGGAGGTGATTCCTTCGCCGCAAGCAGCCTGCTTACCAGCACATTGGTATCGAAGACGACGCGCAACAAAAACCTCCGCTAAGACTGTAGCAGTTCCTTCAATATCTCTGGCGTCAGACCATTTCTTGCGGCTTCTGTAGAAGCATCGTCGCAAAAATCCATCAGAGCTTTCGCCCGCGCCTTCCGGTATTCCTCGAAATCCGCCATTGACATGACGACCACGCAGTCGCGCTTGTGACGCTTAATCACGACGGGGTTGCGCTGTGCAGCATCGAGCAACGCGCCAAAATTAGTTTGCGCCTCTTTGGAAGTCATATATTCCATAAAAGCCATATTATGATAAGCTATCTAATAGCTACTATAGCGATAAAAGCATACCGGGCGCAAGCTATTTCCGTACTAAGAACAATTTTGGAACGCACAACGCTCTTTGTGAAACTGAGTAATTTACTCCAACCCTAATCTCTTAGGGGAATACAACTATCAAATCACTCTTCACCCTCTCACTTCTCAAAAAAAATCAAAAAAGTTTGTAGTACACCCGGTTATCTGCATCAACTTTAAAGACTCCGACTTCGTTGACTTGTGTGCTATTTTTACCAACAAGGGAGAACTTTGCAACGGATGCACCTGCATCACCTTGAATTGTCCAGATGTCTTCTGTCGTAGATTTACTTAAGCTTAATGTCGTATTAGTGACTCCTGGAGAGCCGGAGTTCTCAATCACACCCTAATTCATATTCTCATTATGCAACGCCCTAAGAATTATGCAATGTCCGCAGAGTTTGCAATGGTAACTCACCGAACATTTTCTTGTAATCTCTAGAAAAATGTCCGGCACTCCAAAATCCCCATTGGTGAGCTACCTGCATCACCGTTGTTGTATTGGGATCACTATTTCTTAAAGCGCGACGTACTCCATTGAGCCGTTGAATCTTCAGATAAGCCATTGGACTTAAGCCAAAAATATCTTGAAAGCCATAAGATAAGGCGCTGCTGCTAGTTCCTAATTCGTTACATAATTGTTGCAGGGTTAAAGGGCGATCGCGAAAAGATAAAGCAATCTCTTCAGCTTGTTTGACCAGGGAATAACGGCGGAAGGTTTTTAATCTGTATGAATTTTTCTGTGTACTTTTTCCCACCGTGTTGATCAGCAATGGCAAAAAATCTTCCATAATCACTGATCGCATCTGTGATTGCGTTAGTAATAATGGTTGGCTAATAAATATTTGACTAATTGCTTGATAATAAGCTCTTAGAGAGCGTAATGTAGCTTGGTGGAGACGAATCATATTCTGTTTGAGAAATGTTTGCCCTAAATCGTATCCCATTTGGTTACATAAGGACTGGAAAACTGACAAATTAACACTCGCTATGGCAATGAGACTGTCTTTTGCTGTAATGACATCCGTTTCTCGCACCGGATCGAACCCAAATATATCGTGTTTTTTGATCGGGCAACCATAAGACATTACTTGTGTCTGACCGCTTTGAAGTGCGATCGCAAATACAAGGTCGTCAGAAGCTTTAGGTCCAGTTACTTTCAAGACTTGATTTTGATTAACGTCGGTAAACTTCAGACCCCTAAAGTCTGCAAAATTAACGCTCCCCATAAAATTACCTCTGGTTAACTGGTTAGCAGTCACATTCAATGGTTTGATGGCTTCAGCAAAAGCATCAAGATCGTGAAACTGGCGAGTGATGACCACAGGATCGTTATGAGAGCCACATTCTGAGATGAGGGACATAGGCTGAGATTATGGTTGAGCAAAATAAAGTAATCGTTAGCTTTAGCGAGTATTAAAGAAAATAAGACAACTATACACTTTTTGGTGGTGTTTATTTAAACATATAAAAGTTGGAATTTTAGAATGTTTGTTGGCATTAAATAATTATAAAGTAGCTATGTATGTGTTAATTGACTGGCAAATAAAAAAATGCCCCCAAATTTATTGTGGTGGTGTGGGCATCGTGTCCCTTTTGAAGAAACATAAAGAGTATCTAATGACTAAACAATTCAACGGTACGATCAATCTTGATATTCGGGATTCTGTTCCTGACTGGGAACCCTACGCTGAACATTTCTCCAACGTTACAGAAGAAGTAGAGGTAAACGGCGTTCTCTTAGCGCACGGGGGACGTTTTGGCGGACATAGTTTCTATATCCATACTGATGCTGATGCTGATGCTGATGCGTCAAGTGACAGGAAACTTTGTTATGTCTATAACTGGTTAGGACAACAGCAACAAAAAATTAGTTGTCCACTTCCGAGTCCTAGTAATGAGGAAGCGAAGGAAGTGAGACTTAAAGTTGAATTTTCCAAGAAGCCTGACAAACCAGAACCAACAGAGAAATTTGGCGGTAGTACCAGAGGAGAGATCAAACTTTATATCGATGGCGCTGAGCAGAGCGCCACTAAAGACAACACTTTCTCAGAATATCCTGATGAGTTCCTCACTCAACCCGGCAAATTTGCCCTCTCAGGAGAAGGTTTCAATATTGGTCGAGATGCAGGCCAACCTGTGTCAACCGACTACCAAGACGAAATTCCTTATGAGTTTGAAGGCGCAAAACTGAAAAAAGTGATCGTCACCATTACAAATGATGCAGATGCGATCGATTACGAAAAAGAACTCAGAGGAATGTTAATGCGCGATTAATTTCATCCAGTAGGGACATAACACCGTTATGTCCCTAAACTGCGCTGTTATGTCATTATACCTCGTAGGGTGGGTATTGTTTTTTTTAGAGGACGCTCTCTTCAGCAAAACTCAGAAAAAAGGCAAATATTCCCTGGTTATCTATCACTATAAACTCACGTTAAATTCAATCAAAAAATATGTTAAAAACAGTTGATCAAGTCCACAATGGCTCTCATAACAAAGATTCTGATCAATTGTCTGCAACAATAGCAAATAACTGCAAAGTTTCCGTTTATGATGAATGGTCATCGTTAGAAGAAGTCATTGTCGGAGTGGTAGAAAATGCCAGACTTCCTCAAATTGACCCCAGTCTACGTGGGGTAGATTTTCCTTCCTTAGCTGACGAAGATATTCCCACCGGAAAATTTAGCGATCGCGTCCTAGAAGAAACTCAAGAAGACCTTGCTATTTTGGTTGCCACGTTGCAAGAATTAAACGTGAAAGTTCGTCGTCCAGAAATTACCAATCATTCCATCTCTTTTTCTACCCCTAATTGGTCTACTTGCGGACATTTTAATTATTGTCCTCGTGATGTGTTTCTTGCCCTAGGTAATCAAATTATCGAAGCCCCCTCTCCTTCTCGTTCTCGTTATTTTGAGATGGATGCTTATAAAAAAGTATTTTTAGAGTATTTCCATTCCGGCACTCGTTGGATTTCTGCTCCTAAACCCATGCTATTAGATGAGTTATTCACGAATCCCAATAGTGAAAAAAATGGGCTTTTAAATGATGAAATTGCTTTTGATGCAGCCAATATTCTTCGTTTAGGTAAGGATATCCTTTATCAAGTTAGCGATTCAGGAAACCAGTTAGGAGGACAATGGTTGCAATCAATTTTAGGAAACGATTACCGAGTCCATCAATGTATAAATGTCTATCTCGGTAAACATATTGATACAACTTTTACCGTTGTTCGTCCGGGTTTAGTTGTGATTAATCCAGAACGAGTTAATCATGATAATTTACCCGCATTATTTCACAATTGGGATAAAATTTGGTGTCCAGAACCCGTCAATATTGGATATGAAGGTTATCCTCTGTCATCAATTTGGATTGCGATGAACTTTCTCGTAGTTAATCCGGAATTAGCAATTGTTGATAAAAGGCAGGTTTCTTTAATTAAAGAGTTAGAGAAACGAGGTGTCAATGTAATTGGATTACAACTGCGCCATGCTCGCACATTAGGCGGTGGATTTCATTGTGTAACTAATGATGTGCGACGTTCTGGATTACTCGAAGATTACTTTAACTAACACATAAACTCAGATTTTTATAGAGAAGAAAAAACAATGAGTGAGAAACTTAAAAGCGGTTATCAAGGATTAAAAAAAAGCGTCGATCCCAAACGATGGTCTAAGCAAAAAGCATTGCTGACTGATGAAAAATTAGCGATTGAAGGTCATCCAGTCATGGAACGTTGGGAAACTCCTTATATGAAGGCTTTCGCCGAGTTGGTGACTCGAAATGGGGGTCATATATTAGAATGTGGTTTTGGCTTAGGAATATCAGCTAATGCGATTCAATCTTATCATCCAGAAGAACATACGATTATAGAAGCCAATGAAGATGTGTTTAAAAGATTGATTGAATTCCAACAAACAGCCGCTCATAAAGTAACCCCTATTCTAGGTTTAGCTTGTGAGGTATTAGAATCATTTAATGAGCCAAAATTTGATGGTATTTTTTATGATACTTATCCTTTGAATGCAGATGAACAACACACCCACCAATTTACTTTTATTAAAAAGTCTTATCCGTTGCTCAAAAAGGGCGGAATTTTAACCTATTGTAATTTGACTTCAACAGGAGTTCTCAAGAATAAATACGATTCCTGGAAAAAGCTTTTCAATGAAACTCAACTTCCTCATCTTCTTGAAGCGGGTGTTCCAGAAAACGATATTAAGGGGATTATTATCTTTAAAGTTTCCCCACCTTCTGATTGTTTATACTTTCAACATAAAACAGCAATGATTCCTATTCTTATAAAAGATGTTTAACTCTCCCGTTGCATACCCCATAATTTTGTCCATTCTGGAATCTCGATCTCGCCAGGGCAAACGCATCTAAAACAATTAAACTCAACTTTTTTCCCATCAATTTATGGAAACACTTTGGACTACTCTGACAAACATTAATGCCTCTGGCTTCCCCATTGGTAAAATTGCAATTGTTGTAATTATTCTAGCGGTGACTCAGTTTTTGAGGGTGTTTTTGACCAAAATTATTCTCAAACGCATTGAACGCTTCATCAGCAAAACCCAAAGTAAATTCGATGATGAGTTAATTGGTATTTTGAAACCCTGCTTAAGCGGTATAATTCTTATTGGTGGATTGTGGCTAAGTAAAGAGATTCTATCAGAAAACTTAGGTGCTAAGTTAAGTCAAACGCTCGATCAATTTCTTAATATAATTGTTCTTTTAATCATTGCTTATTTTGTTTATCGAGCTTCTTCTATCTTCGGCCAAATTATTGCTGAGGTCTTGCTGCATACTGACAGTGACCTCGATGAATTATTGAAGCCTTTGATGCCCAAGATTTTCCAAGCAATTGCAATTATTCTCATAACTCTCAAGATAAGCGAGCTATTTTTAGGACAGTCTGCGGCTGCCCTTATTGGACTATTAGGGGGGGCAGGAATCACATTAGGTTTATTATTCAAAGATATCCTTTATGATTGGTTTTGTACCTTAATTATTTACTCTGATTCAATTTATAAAGAAAGAGATTGGCTGGTCATTTCAGGATTTTCAAACATGGTGCAAGTATTAAATATTGGTTTTAGAACTACAACCATTCATGATACTGTATGGGGTTCTATTACGAAAATGCCAAATTCAAAAATGATTTCTGGAATAGTATGCTAATAGAAAGGCTACAAAATGAATCAGGCATTGCTTTGTCTCAAAATAGAGCGCAGAGCTTGTGGGAAAGATTTCAAGACGGCTTTGCACATTTTGTCGTTATTCAGGGTCAAATCATTGGCTGTTGTTTTATTTGGCATGATTCGCTGAAACCAGATTCAGAATCAAAATATGTTGAATTGGGAACCTTATGGGTTCAAAAGCAGTACCGAACATCAGCACTTTTGGAAATTAGCAATAATATCAGACGTATAGCAAAAGGAAAGAAAATTTTAGGCTTTTGTAAAGACCTCAAAGTCGCAAGATTTTTTGTGATGAGCTCTCTGTTTCCCTTTAGTTCAATTGCTAACTGGAAAAATTGCCCAACAGAATTAATTGAATCATGCCAGTTTGAAAGGTGGCATCCCACTGATATCTCAACCCAGACTCGGTACACTCGCGTATTGTATCTTGAAAAGAATCATGAACTTACATCTTGGTACTTAATCTATGAATAATTCTGAAAAAACCTAATTAAACGCTCAACTCAAATGGCTACTAAAAACTTAAATCTTAGCCGATTAACTGGAGAAAAAACTGCTGTGAAATTGTTTTAAGCAAGTCACGTAAGGTATTTAAAGAATCATCCTAGAACCGACAGGTGCTTGTTCTGGGGTGATTCCCACAAATGGTGAATTTCTGTCCCAGTTGCGAGAAATTACCCAAGACTATGGTGTGGTATTAATTTTTGACGAAATCGTTATCTAACAGGGACTACCATTCTTAGTGATGGTGGTGCAATGTTAATTTAAACCTTAAATTCATATTCATAACGCCTTATGACTTCAAATACAAAACCCTCTCAAACTCTCTCATTCCCTCCTAGTAACCCCCCAAAAAAAGACATGATTTGGATACCGGGAGGAACATTTCAAATGGGATCAAATAGTCGTAAATATCCCGAAGAAGGACCTATTCACACCGTCACTGTCAGTGGTTTTTGGATGGATAAATATTTAGTAACTAATAAACAGTTTCAAAAATTTGTTAAAGAAACAGGCTATATTACCTTTGCCGAAAAAGTTCCCAAAGCAGAAGACTATCCCAATGCCGATCCGGAAATGTTAGTCCCTGGATCTGCCGTCTTTATTAAGCCCGATCGCCCTGTCGATCCCCGTACTCTGTGTTGGTGGCAATATGTAGAAGGGGCAAACTGGCGACATCCCGAAGGGAAAGGAAGTTCGATCACAAATCGAGAAAACCATCCTGTGGTGCATATTGTCTATGAAGATGCTCTTGCTTATGCAAAATGGGCAGGCAAAGAACTCCCCACCGAAGCACAGTGGGAATTTGCAGCGCGAGGGGGTTTAGAGGGGGCAGAATTTGCTTGGGGCGATGAATTGATGCCCAATGGTAAACTAATGGCCAATACATGGAAAGGAGAATTTCCTTGGCAAAATTTGAAATCTCAGCCACCCGGTGCCGAAGCAGTGGGGAATTATCCCCCGAATGGTTATGGACTTTATGACATGATTGGCAATGTGTGGGAATGGACACAAGATTGGTATCGAGAGCAACACCCCAAAAATCCCGCTAAAGCCTGTTGTAACCCCAAAAATCCCAGAGGAGGAAAGGAAGAAGATAGTTATGATATCAAGCTTCACCCTTCTATGCGAAAACCGCGTAAAGTCCTCAAAGGAGGCTCTTTTCTCTGTGCGCCCAATTACTGCGCTCGCTACCGTCCGGCGGGCCGACACCCAGAAGATATTGATACTTCTACTAATCATATTGGGTTTCGGACTATCTTTCTTTTGTCACTCCGGGAAGAGTAAAATCAGAAAAGGGGACGATGACACAGCCAAGAAGCCCCAAATCCAGCATAAAATTTGTGGACGAATATTGTGCAAGGCTTTGTTGCATGAAACAGAAAAAGGGGTCACCGTGCCAAAACGGGAAAATTGTACGCTGGCAATAAGTAACGGTGGTGTTTTTACAGTGAAATGGTTTCAAAATGTCTAAACAATTACATCAAATATGACAGGTACTCAAATCATCCAGCACTATTTACTGCTCAGCAACCAAAAACTTTTAAGGTTTCTCGTCTCTCTTACCGCATGGCACATAAATCCTGGGTAGGGCTGATGGGGATAGAAGAACTCAGAGCGCTCATGGGACATGAAAGCCTTCAAACGACTTTACGGTATCAAAAAGTCACTTCTCTTCGTGCTTTTGAAGTAGCACAAAAAGCGTTTGAAGCTTTACCAAACTTTTCTGCAGAAAAATAGTGTTTTTTCTAGTTTTTGGTCGAGAACATCTACTTTTTATTAAATTTTCATTTATGGTACAGAGAATACATACTACTCTGCACCAATAAAATGAGTGTCACTCGGACGCTAGTTGTCACTGATAAATGTATAATTTATACATATTTCCAAAATTTGGAAGACTTCCATTATGTCAGCTTTAACTGAAGCTTTAGATAGAATTCACTTATCAAGTCTTATCAAAGAATCTCTCGCTACACAAAAACAAAGCCATGAACGTTCTGGAGGGGAGATTCGCAGGCGATAAGGGGGTGGTTGTCGTTCAGAAGGTCTTCTAGATCGCTGAAACTAGATTTCATGTATGCTCTTGGAATGCAACTGTCTCAAACGCATCCTATCCAACGCTTATATGATTTGACAGCTGATAATTTTCTGATTGTCTTGTTCAAAAACTGGAAAAAAGTTGATTGACTTTTAGTATTTTGTTGATGCGAACTGGCTGGTTATCCGGTTTGCAGAGGAACAAATCTCGTCTCAGCCAGAACGGTGCGCTCGGTTTATTGCGGGTGCGTTCGGCGCTTCGCCGTAGCGCTTCATTCTATAGGTTTTTATGAGCTTCGCTATCGCACTTTTTATGATCGATGAAGTTCCACTCAAGAGCAAATCCCTATTCATGCCAAAGCCAATATTTTCGCTCTTTTCCGTAATTGCACTGGCTGTCACCCTCACTAGTTGCAGCACCCCGACGACCACTCAATACGAAGCCACAGCCTTAACCAAGTATACTTGGCAGGTGAAATACGCCTATGACCTCACTAACGAACCATCACCTCGTCTTGAAACTTTTGCCACCAATTCTTTACTCAACCGCAATGGCTTGGAACCACCACAAGCGGTAACAGGTCCCGATGACAAAGGTTTGTGGTGGTCCGCCCTGCCGCCACGACCTTCTGTTGATGAAATAGAACAGCGCAAGCAACCCCAAGAACAAGTTAGTCCACCCGAATTATTAAAATCTGTGGAGTACCGTCTGACTTATGAAGCGGACGGACAACAGAGAACGTTGCCCACTAATTATGATGTCTACCGACAAGTGGTGAAGGCATACCCACAGCGTACTCCTTTACAGTTAACTTTGGGAATCAATGATAACTCAGTAGAAAAAGCCGAGCCCATGACAGGGAAGTGAATATGTAGTTGATTGCACTAGTAGTAGCGATCGCCTGAACTCAATACGCAGATTGTAAATGCAGTTATCATGCTCTTTTAATATGATAGTAATGTCAACTATTTCTATAGGTGGATACTTCTATGACTTTCCAATGATATGCCCATCAATTTAGCTTAGTGCTATCTCAAAAAAATAGGTTGGAACTTTTCAGTATGAATGAGAGCTTGACTCAAAAAATTCGGAATGATTTTGATCGCATTGCACTGCACGATCAACAGGGATGGAATCATAACAATCACTATCACCGCTTTCTACTCAAACAATTACCAAACCATTGCCAAACTGTTCTTGATATCGGTTGTGAAACAGGTGAATTTTCACGTCTTCTGGCTAATCATGCCAAGCAAGTTATTGCAATTGACTTGTCTCCAAACATGATTGAGGTTGCCAAGCAGTGTTCAAGCCAGTTTTCAAATATTGATTTTCAAGTTGCTGATGTTTTGAAGTGGCAGTTGTCAGTCGAAAAGTTTGATGCTTTCTGGGCGATCGCCACACTTCACCATTTGCCAGTCGAAAGCTTGCTGCCGAATCTAAAAGCTGCTTTGAAACCTAGTGGTAGGTTGGTGATTTTAGATTTACTAGAACAGGCGAATCTGCGAGATAAGTTAAGCGATTTTGTTGCTGTTCCCCTCAACTGGTTATTTCAGATGCTTTTGAATAGGCATATTCAACAATCACCCGAAGCTGCGGCGGTGATTTGAGAACATCTTCGCACAGACAAGTACTTTACCTTTTCACAAGCACGGCGAATTGACACACATTCAATGAAAGGAGCGAAAGTTAGAACACACCTGTTTTGGCGTTATTCAGTCGTTTGGGAGAAATCGGCAGCCGCATAATCGAGATAAGGAGAATCAGAAGCGAATCCACTTCCTTTAGAGTCAAAGACTTGGGGGATATCAATTTTCCCTACTGACTAACTATTATCATATTGAGAGTTTATTAGACACCCCCTCTAAATTTCAGACGACAATACTAATTTGAACTTTGGAAAGTGCAGCCTCTATTTCTACATTAGTCACTCAGTTTACCCTAAGATAAAATCCTATGCGATCGCTACCCCCATTCCCCAGAACCTTCTTTCTCAGTAGTTTCCACAAATCATACAGGTTCAGAAACTAGTCCATGAGAAAAATCACGCTCAATTATTGAGGAAAGTACAAAATGCCCAGAATCAGACAAAATCCAAACCGCTTTAATGCTAGGATAACTACCCTAGGTAAGCGATCGCATAGCGACAGCCACAGCCTCACTTTGCCAGAAATTAATCACCACAAACGCTACGCTGAGAACGATGCAACTAATAATTTCTAATAATCAATTATTAAT
>JAWQFQ010000179.1:0-19562 GCA_035967975.1 Scytonema sp. PMC 1070.18 | reverse complement strand
CCTCTCCGCGTCTCCGCGTCCCCTAGTCTCCGCGTCGCACTTCTTAGTGCCATTCGGTGTAGGGGGTGGGGTATGGGGAAGAGGATTTTCATGTTTGATTTCAATAAGGGCGCAACGCATTGCACCCTCACACCCCTACACCCTCACACCCCTACATCCTGCTACCAAATCTTCAGGACTCATCAATTCGTAAGGTTCAAAGGGTTGGTGTATCCAGGGGTTATCGGGTAGGTAATCAACATAGTAATCGGGTGTTATCACAGAGCAATATTTGTACCATATAACACCAGTACGTACATCTTCTATTGGAGAAGTGCTGTGTTGTTTTAGCCAGGGGATGGTCTCTTTAAGTGTAATCCCGGAGTCTACTAAGTCATCTACTAAAAGAATACGGGAGCCTAAGCTTTCCGTAGTCATTGTCATGTGCTGGGAGAAGATTAAATTTCCCCTCTCTTGCTTTCCTGCTCCGCTGTAAGATGAAGTTGCCAAAATAGCTAAAGGTTGTTTATAAATACGGGAAAGAATATCCCCGACTCGCAATCCCCCACGCGCAAGACAAACAATCTGGTTGAATTCCCACTGAGATTTATAGATCTGAGCAGCCAGTCGTTCGATTTTCTGGTGATAATCTGACCAAGAAACGTAAATATCTGGCATAAGAAATTAATTTATGGCTAATACTGGATAAACAAATTCTTTGATATTGTATTATGAGTGCAAAGTTTTATGAACAATTCCAACTTTAGTTCTGCTCCTCAACCCTCTGAAAGTGAAAAACTCGACTTCAAAACAAAGCTGGCTTTTGGTGCGGGTGACTTAGGACCAGCGATTACCGCAAATATTGGCATATTTTTTCTGCTAATCTTTTTTACGAATGTTGCTGGTATCCCAGCCGGGTTAGCTGGAAGTATATTACTGATTGGCAAGATTTGGGATGCAGTGAATGACCCCTTCATCGGGGTACTTAGCGATCGCACACAATCTCGCTGGGGTCGTCGTCTTCCGTGGATGTTTTATGGGGCAATTCCTTTTGGAATCTTTTTCTTCTTGCAGTGGATTGTACCGCGATTTAGTAGCGATCGCACTACGAATATGTGGGGTTTATTTTGGTATTACGTCATTATTGGGGTGATATCACAAGTTTTCTACACTGTGGTCAATTTACCATACACAGCAATGACCCCGGAAATGACTCAAGACTACGACGAACGTACGAGTCTCAATAGCTTTCGTTTTGCTTTTTCCATAGGTGGTAGTATTATATCACTACTGTTAGCGAAAGTCATTTTTGATAATATTGGCGATCGTCAGCAACAGTATCTTGTTCTTGCAGCCGTTTGTAGCGTCATTTCGATATTAGGATTGTATTGGTGTGTGTGGGGTGTGCGCGTTCGGGCTATAGCTTTTGAAGCAAGACGCGCTCAAACTGAAGAATCCTCATCTATTCCTATTAAAGAACAGTTAAAAATCGTTTTTAGCAACCGACCATTTCTCTTCGTTATCACCATATACCTTTTTTCCTGGTTAGCCGTGCAAGTAACAGCTAGCATTATTCCCTATTTTGTCGTCAATTGGATGGGTTGGAAAGAATCAGATGTACCTACAGTCTTGATAGGTGTACAAGGAACCGCTCTTTTGATGCTATTTGTATGGAGTGCTGTCAGTCAAAAAGTTGGTAAAAAAGCCGTTTACTTTATGGGAATGAGCTTTTGGCTAATTGCACAAGCAGGATTATTTTTCCTACAACCAGGTCAAAACACTCTCATGTACATCTTAGCAGTCATGGCTGGTATTGGCGTTTCCACAGCTTATCTTGTACCCTGGTCTATGATGCCAGATGTGATTGAACTTGATGAACTCAAAACGGGACAGCGCCGTGAAGGAATTTTTTACGGCTTTATGGTCTTGCTGCAAAAGTTTGGTTTGGCGTTGGGACTCTTTTTAGTGGGAATATCCCTAGAAGCATCTGGTTTTAAAGAAGCAATTCCAGGACAAACTGCATTACCCATTCAGCCAGAATCAGCACTCTTTGCCATCCGTATTGCTACTGGTCCCGTACCTGCTATATGTTTGATTTTTGGCATAATTGTAACATACTTTTACCCAATTACCCGTGAGATGCATGCAGAAGTTTTAATGAGACTGAGGGAACGGAAGAATCAGAATGAGTCTTAAGTAATTTTAGCTGGCATTTTGTATAAGAGCATTGTAGAATAAAGCAAGCTAATCAACAAGGAGGTGATAATATTTGCTAACAAACTATGTGTACAAGTTACGTCCTAATGTCAGTCAATCAAACAAAATGGACAATTGGCTTGATATGCTGAGAAGTCAATATAATTGGTCTTTGGCTGATAGGATTACTCAGTACAATCAACAATTCATTCAAGGTGAATACTGCGATATTAGAACCCTGGGTGAAGCTTGCCCATTAACATGCTTTGTTAGCAAGAATGGGGCTACTGGTGAACCTTGGAAAGATAGCAAGGTAGACAAGGAAGGAAATTTAAAGAATCCTCGTCGTAGCGCAGGGGATATCCAGATCACACAGTTACCGATACTTAAAAAAGCTAGACCTTGGTACGCTGATATTGACTCTACTGTGTTGCAACAGAATGTTAAGAGGTTGGATAAAGCTTACGAGAACTTCTTTAATGGTAGTGGGTTTCCAAAGTTCAAGAATCGTTCAACCTTCTCGTCGTTTACTTACACAGTAGGAATTAAAGTTCAAGGTAATAAGATTTACTTGCCTAAAATCGGTTGGATGAGGTTTTTTAACTCCCGACCAATACCATCTGGTTTCACTATCAAGGCTACAACTGTTCGCAAGCGTCAAGATGGTTGGTACGTGTCTATCAGAATCGAGGATAAAGCCGTACCTGATTACGTTCCTAGACCTTTAACAGAAATTAAATCTGTTCTTGGTTGTGACGTGGGAATCACCAAGCTTGTACATTTGTCAGATGGTTATCAAGTCAAAAATCCTAAGTTTTCAACCAACAAAAAAGTTAAGCGTAGACTGAAAATTAGACAGCGTAGGGTCAACCGCAAAACCAAGGGAAGTAAGAACCGCAAAAAAGCAGCTATTAAAGTTGGCAAATTACACAAGAAAATTGCTGATAAACGTCAAGCTTACCAATGGGAAATAGCAAAATTGATTGTTTCTAGAAGGGTTGATGCTATTGCTGTTGAGGATTTAAATGTTTCAGGAATGCTCAAGCGTTGCCGTCCAAAAGTTGATGAAGTAACAGGAAGATTTTTAAAGAATGGTCAAAGCGCAAAGAAAGGTTTAAATCGTAGTATTTCTGATGCTAGTTGGAACGAGTTGACTCAGAAAATCGAGTACATGGCTGTGAAGTCAGGAAAGATTTTAATCAAAGTGAACCCTAAGCATACGAGCCAAAAGTGTAATGCTTGTGGTCACGTTGACGCTAGCAGTAGGGATAAAGAAAAGTTCATTTGTGTCGCTTGCGGTCGCATGGCTCATGCTGACATAAATGCAGCTAAAAATATCAAAGAACTGGCTATATTAAATATCGCCAGTTTAGTACTGGGGGACTCTCAGGAACTTGAACCACGAGGTTCTAAACGCCCGAAAAAACGTAAGGAGACATCAGTACGCTCTATGAGCAAACGTACTGAGCCTGGGAACCTTAGTGATAAGGATATTGAGAGACAAATCTCTTAAGAATCTCCTCGCCTAAAGGCAGGAGAGTGTCAATGTCCGCGTCCTGGTTTACAATCTGCAAAACCTAGCGCCTCTGTGTCGAGGAAGCTGGCGATCGCCATCTCAATCACTGCTTCAACAGGATACTCAATTTCAGCAGCACGAGCAATTAGGGCAGCTCGAATTCGTTCAGGTAAGCGTTCCAATATGACTTCAGCATCAGCGTCGGAAAGTTGCTCTAAAAGTTTTGCTTGCATAGCTTTACTGTTAGCTTGGAATTTGGACATTGTCAGGAGGTTCAGTAGCTCTTAAAATGATAGCTTCTAGCTCCAATAATAGCGCAGGGTTTTCCCATAGGGCAAACGCATTAAAATTCCCAAAAGAACAAGAATTCTGAGATATGTAACTTTTAAACGCTGCTACTTCCACTAAAAAATAGACTTTTTGGTTAATGAAACAATGTAATTTATTTTCTATGTTCCAATGAGTTCGTACAGATTTTGATAACAATTCAGCGTTGTTAGGTAGACTACTACTAAAATAACGAGTTTCTAGCGTCGTTTTTCCATTTTCTGTACGCCAGGAATTTATCATCCCAATGCTTGTAAGTTTTGACCATTTATTTTCTGGATCTATTAATTCTTGAATATCACTTAACACCCTCTAAAGACAATACAGTTGGTGTTAAGCAATTATTTACAAACGTAGGAGCGACTTGTCGTGCAATTATTGCTGTCTATTAAGGGCATAAATACTTGTATATTCTTTTCAGAATGTTACTATCTGTTTTCAGTAAAAAATGTGTTTTACTTTGCTTAACCAGAGGTAGTATCTCAAGTTATTATTTAGCTGTATAAAAAATTTGCAAAAGGAGTTTTGAAGGCAAAACTTTTTGAGCAAAGGAGTTGTTCAAGTTAATGAGTAGTCCGATTCAGGTTTCACCTGCGACAAACAATCTGGTCCTGTCCATAGATCAAACGTTCGCTGAAGTGGTGAAAGTCACTATCCCGAAATCTGGGGTAGTCCCCAAAGTGGATGCCTATTTTCTTGCAGATACGACCAGTAGCATGAGGACCGCGATTGACGCCGTCAAAATTGGGATCTCGGATGTCCTAACCCAAATCGGAGAGCTAGGGGCTGATGTCCAGTTCGGAGTTGGCGAATACAAAGACTTTCCGGCTCCGGTTACTGGCGAACATCCTTACGCCTTCGCGCACCAGCATAGCCTGAGTGCCGACACCGCCGCGATCGAAGCGGCAGTAGCTAGCTGGACGATCACTCCCGGTAAGGACGTTCCAGAGGCTCAGTTCTATGCTCTTGATCAGATTGCCGAACCACCAGGTGGCAAGATTGGTTGGCGTGCAGATTCCAAGCGGATCATCGTCTGGTTTGGTGACGCCGCCGGTCACGACGCAGTATGCCAGCAAATCTCCAATTTATCCTACGACATCACCGAGGCATCGGTTACCGCTAAGCTAGTCGCAGAGAAAATCAAGGTGCTGGCCCTCAGCTTGAGAAGCGACGGCGCTCCGGAGGGGCTGGACGACGATCCGAAAACGAAAGCTATTGGGTATCAGCCATTCTGTGGCGATCCGGGCGGCACCCAGGGACAAGGGACAAGGATTGCCAAGGCTACAGGTTGCAAAATTGTCCAAGGTGTCAGTGAAAATACGATTGTGGAGACAATCATTGCTGAATTGACAGCACAGATCACTGCGATCGGGAACGTCAGTCTGGTAGCCGACGGTGACACGGCACCTTTTGTGCAAGCGATCGCACCAGTCGGCGGTTACGGTCCCCTCAGCAGAGACCAAGACCATGAAATTAGCTTTGATGTTTCCTGGATTGGCACCATACCAGCCACCTACGAGGATCAGGTCTTCAACGGCTCTCTCGATGTCATTGCCGATGGAGAAGTCGTTGGCGGCAAGACCGTCAAAATTACAGTACCACTCGATGAGGAAATTCTAATGCCACGCCCAGATGATGTTTCCGGTACCTGGATGTTGATTCACCACGTGACTGGTGGTTATTTACAAGCTATAGGTTACAATCCCGATGTCAACGATTATGTCCATATCTGGAACCTTGATCCTCCTAA
Source organism: Scytonema sp. PMC 1070.18 (assembly GCA_035967975.1). Taxonomy (GTDB): domain Bacteria; phylum Cyanobacteriota; class Cyanobacteriia; order Cyanobacteriales; family Nostocaceae; genus Scytonema. The sequence goes on along the minus strand of JAWQFQ010000179.1, from coordinate 13,794 downwards.
TCCTAACGCAGGATACAAAGGACACCTGTGGGTTTTGGTCAAGCAGACCGATGAAACTTACCTCATCCAGACCTTTGACAAAGATTTCACCTTCAAGGAGTATTTGTATCTCCAAGCGCCAGCCAAACCTGGGGCTGACGGGTACCCAAGGTTGCAACGGCGTGCGCAAACTGATTTGCAGTCCTGGGTATTGGTTCCAGTCAGCAGCGATCCCGACACTTACGCGCTCCAACCGAAGTCATTCCCCGAATATACCTTAGGTCTTTTTAACAATAATTGTGTAAACGGTGTAAGTGTGATTGCCCATCGCGCCTGGGGAAAACCAACTTTCCATCACTATTGGCGACTGAGCAAGGATTACGTTGAGGAGACATAAGGGGGGCACGTACCCGTTCGGGCTGAAGGGTGACAATCATCTGGTAAACCAAATGTAGCAAACATAACCTTTGATAAGGATTTTGGTGAATATTTCTTCAGTGTTTGAGAAAGTTGATTATTAAGATTTGAACTAAGTATGTGGAAGTGACTTTCTTTTTTTTGACTGAAAGTCACTTTTGTTTGCGATTTCTATCTGAAAATGTTCTTAGTAGAATCGATTTCTGATGTTTTACGCGTGCCTTCCTCGCGGTCAACGTGGAAGTTATTGGTATTAGAAATTGCACGCACAATAGCCCATTTTTCCAACTAAAGAACCGAAAAAAATTGGCAAATATAAGCATTTAGGAAAAGCAGGGAGTCCGGCTCATATTGATGCTGTCATGCAACGTCCCGACTATCTTTTTGTCTTCAACAGTGGATAGAGTTTGTTTGGGGATTAAAAACTTACAAAAATCTTTGTATAAAAAAAATATTTATTTTTGGAATACCTGCTAGGCATATACAGAAATGTATGATTAAATATATCGCAAATTTTATCAATCAACTACGTAGAATACTTCATGCGACGAGACTCAATATTTTACAAACTGTTTCAACAGTACCCTACGCTGCTATTTGAACTCTTAACAAATCCTCCCATAAATGCGGATGCTTACCGATTTGATTCCGTAGCTGTCAAAGAACCTAAATTTGAGATTGACGGGGTATTTCTACCACCAGAAAACGAAGGTAGCGGAGTTGTCTATTTCTGCGAGGTGCAGTTCCAGAAAGATGAAAAACTTTACGAAAGGCTATTTGCGGAATCCTCGTTATATTTCTATCGCAACCGTGCTAGATTTAGGGATGGGCAAGCAGTTGTAATTTACCCTTCACGCAGTATCGAACAAAGCGATATTTATCCTCATCGAACGCTACTCAACGGAGACCAGGTTCATAGAGTGTATTTAGATGAGTTAGGGGACATTCGCTCCTTACCTCTGTGGGTTGCGCTGATGGTACTAACCACTGTAGAGGAAGAAAAAGCACCAGAAGAAGGAAGGTACTTGTTAACCAGAATTCATCAAGAAGTATCTCAACCATCAAATCGCGCCATAATAGAGATGGTAACCACAATAATGGTGTACAAATTTAAACAATTGAGCCGAGCAGAGGTAGAGTCTATGCTAGATATAACATTACAACAAACACGAGTGTACCAGGAAATAAAGGAAGAAGGACGACTTGAAGAGGCAGCTAATCTTATTGTACGACAGATGACTAAGCGGCTTGGGCAAAAACTCCCTGAGCAAATCGTAAGGCGAATTTCTGGTTTACCATTGCCTGTGCTTGAAGATTTGAGCGAAGCAGTGTTAGATTTTTCAACCTTGGCTGATTTACAGGCTTGGTTAGAAAATGTCTCTTAATAGCTTTGGCTTGTTCTCACGTAGCAGCACTTAATCTTTAGTTTTTATCATGAGTTAGGAGCTTAGCTGATGTACTAGTCACCTCACAAATTACTTCAGAAGAACAGCAGCGCATTGTTGAAGTTAGTACAGGAAATACAGGCGCTGCTGTGGAGGCAAAAAAGGCGTTGGTAACGATGAATAAATTACAAATAATGCCCATTGTAATTGTTCTTTATCGCTACAAGATAACATTTGAGCAACTCCTGCAGATAAAATATCGACATTGCGATAACGTAAAGCCGTTAGAAGATTGCTGTTTATCGTATCTTCATTCAATTTGAAGTTATTAAATTGTATTATTTTGTGGTCAAAATCAGAATATGACCAATAACCTGTTGACTTATGGCTCTCGCTCCAATCAACCAAATACCCGTAGGATATCGATCGCAATCTCAAGATACAAATAGTGAAGCAGATGTGTATTTGTTTGCTCGGTTAAGGGAGCTTTCGTTTAAACAGCGGCTGGAAATGTTCGTTGTCCATAACCGTGGAATAAAAAAACTTTGTCTTGCGGGTATTAAATTACGGCATCGTGGTGTATCATTATCAGAAATTCGTTACGTGTATGCCCGTGCGGTATTAAGCGAGAAATTTTCTCCTGAGTTTGAGCCAAAAGGTACTGATGAAAATATGTGGATTCAAGATTCAATATCGCTTGCTGGGGAACTTCATCAACTTTTGGAGTCAATTAATATACCTTATTATGTGAGTGGTGGTGTTGCAGCATCACTGCATGGGGAACCTCGTTCAACCCGCGATTTAGATTTAGTTATCCAAATACAATTAGAGGAAGTAGATTTATTAGTAACGACACTTGAAAGGGCTGGATATTATTGTCCCGTTGGCGCTGTAGAGAATTTAAAGCAAGGGCGGGAAATGATGCTGAATATTACGCATATGGAAACAATCTCAAATGCAGACTTGTACATGGCAGATGGTTCACCGTTTGCATTGTCACAAATGTCACGTAGAACTTTGATTGATTTAGAAGGAATACTTCCGTTTTGGATTGCTTCAGCAGAGGATGTTATCTTGCAAAAATTGCGATGGGGGGAGGGAGAGCGATCGCAGCAGCAATGGCGAGATGTGCAAGGTATACTTAAGCTACAGACAGAAGTTTTGGACTATGCTTACCTTATCAAGTGGGCAGAAAAATTGGATTTAGCAGATCTACTCACTCAAGCATTCACACAAGCAGGCATTTGAGGTAAGCGTTCAGCCGTCAGTTATTAGCTATCAGCTATCAGCTATCAGCTTTTATGAGCTATATAAGATATTGATAATGACACCATGAAGACCGAGAAAATGCAAGGGAAACAGGCTTGAAAGCTGAGTGCTGACGGCTAATAGCTGAACGCTTACCATTTGAGGGAGTTAAATTTGGTAGAATCTTAGCACATGACTTCTCCTTCAGCCATGACAACAACTTCCAAACAATTGACTCTTGAGGAGTACCTGAAGTACGACGATGGCACTGACATTCAGTATGAATTGGTGGCAGGAGAGTTAGTAGCAATGCCACCAGAAAGCCCGAAAAATGTTCAAATCGCTCTATTTTTACTAGTACAGTTCCTCAAGTTTGTCCCTATCAAAAGATTGAGTAACAAAGCTGAAATTATTATCAGTGGTTTCCGTGCTACAGCTCGCATTCTCGACTTAGTTGTGCTGACAGATGAACTTGCATCAGTCTTACAAGGACTTAAGAACAAAACGTTACCTGGTTCAATAATTATGTTTCTGGCAGTGGATGAAAGTCGAGTATCATCTGTAACCCACTATATAAAGGCATGAGTATCAAGTAATGCTCTCATTCTAATTTGTCTGCTGAACCAAGAAAATCATTCAGAATATCCTCCGGTAAGGGAGCGTCGAAGTCAGGAGCAATCTCTACCTTACCACGATCCAAGCCTGGGATTCGAGGTAATGACTGCTCTGTAATCGGCACTATACGAGCAACGGGAGTGCCTGCTTGAGAAATAATCACTTCTTCTCCGGACAACACTCGAAGGAGCAATTGGGCAAGGTCAGCCTGTACTTCAGGAACTTCTACATTATACATTTACACTCACCAAAGATGGAGCTAATTATATCTTGGCACAAAGGTTAGAATTTTTGTTTAAAATAGTGTTTTCGAGTAGGAGATTATTGAAGAGCAATATACTTCTTAGAAATCGGGTTTGGTGGTACCGCAACGATTGTATCCCTTGCAGTATTGGCATCTGTATACGTAGGTTGAGCGGAGCCTGATTGGGAAAGAGTTGTAATTGCTACTTGTACGACATTTTCAAAAAATACGGCGCTGAAGCGCAACTACAAACCTATCAGAACTAACGATAACTGCCTTTTTAAATTGAGGGACGCGACTAACTTAATAATTCTCCTGTTCTTCACAACATCCTCAAATTTCTACATTACTTTCGAGATGAGCCTAGAAGTTGCGATGGCTTAACCCAAATTTAAAAGAAATAGCACAACTGTGACTTCAAGTACCTACACTCACTATAAAAATATGATTAAAGAGGCTAAAGCCATGCCTAAAAGGACTTATGTAACTTTAGATGGTAACGAAGCAGTTGCTCGCGTTGCTTATCGCCTCAATGAAGTGATCGCGATTTATCCGATTACACCAGCCTCACCAATGGGTGAATGGGCGGATGCTTGGTCATCTGCAGAACAGCCAAATTTATGGGGAACCGTACCTTCTATTGTAGAGATGCAAAGTGAAGGTGGAGCAGCTGGAACTGTGCATGGAGCTTTGCAAGCTGGGGCTTTGACAACTACCTTTACAGCATCACAGGGCTTACTGTTAATGATTCCCAACTTATATAAGATAGCTGGGGAATTAACACCAGTTGTCTTGCATATTGCAGCTCGTTCTCTAGCCGCGCAAGGACTTTCCATTTTTGGCGACCATAGTGATGTGATGGCAGCACGAGCCACAGGTTGTGCTATGCTATGTTCTGCGTCTGTACAAGAAGCACAGGATTTTGCAGCGATCGCCACCCGTGCAAGTTTGGAGTCTCGCATTCCCTTCCTACACTTCTTTGACGGTTTTCGCACTTCCCACGAAATTCAAAAAGTCGAAGTGTTATCAGATGACGACTTGCGGGGAATGATTCCCGATGAGTTGGTAGCTGCTCATCGCGGACGTGCTCTCACTCCCGACCGCCCAGTGCTTCGCGGTACCGCCCAAAACCCCGATGTCTATTTCCAAGCACGGGAAACCGTCAACCCCTTCTACACTGCTTGTCCAAATATAGTACAGAAGGTGATGGATGAATTTGCTCAAATAACGGGAAGACAATATCGCTTGTACGAATATTACGGTGCGCCCGATGCTGAACGTGTCATTATCCTGATGGGATCTGGTTGCGAAACAGTTCAGGAAACAGTGGATTACCTCAATGCTCGTGGCGAAAAAGTAGGTGTCCTGAAAGTCCGGTTGTATCGACCCTTTGACAATACTCTATTTGTTAACGCCATACCGAAGACAGCTCAGGCGATCGCCGTTCTCGACCGCACCAAAGAACCCGGTAGTGGCGGCGAACCCCTATATTTAGATGTTGTTACCGCCATTCATGAAGCCCTACAACCCAAACCCCCCAAACTCGTCGGTGGTCGCTATGGCTTGTCCTCAAAAGAATTCACCCCAGCGATGGTGAAAGCAGTATTTGAGAATCTTACTCAAGAACAACCGAAAAATCACTTTACAGTTGGTATTATTGACGACTTAACCCACACCTCACTAGATTTTGACCCAAACCTCACAACTGAACCAGACAGTGTAGTCCGCGCTATCTTTTATGGTTTGGGTTCTGATGGTACAGTAGGAGCTAATAAAAACTCTATTAAAATTATCGGAGAAGAAACAGATAACTATGCCCAGGGTTACTTTGTATACGACTCAAAGAAATCAGGGTCAGTGACAGTCTCGCACCTGCGCTTTGGTTCGCAACCGATTCACTCTACTTATTTAATTAGCAGCGCAAACTTCGTCGCCTGTCACCAGTGGGAGTTTGTAGACAAGTTCGATCTTCTGGGAACTGCTAAACCTGGTGCAATCTTCTTACTCAATAGCCCCTACGATTCTGAAGAAACCTGGATGCGGCTTCCCACCCATCTCAAAGCAGAGATTGTGGAGAAAAATTTGAAGTTCTATGCAATCAATGCTTACAAAGTCGCCCGCGAGACGGGAATGAAGCATATCAACACCACTATGCAAGTTTGTTTCTTTGCACTAGCAGGAGTCTTAAATCGCGAGGAAGCGATTGCACATATCAAACACTCCATCTGCAAAACCTATGCTAAAAAAGGTGAAGCAGTAGTACAGATGAACCTCAAAGCAGTAGATCAAACCCTGGATAATCTGTATGAGGTAAATTACACTAATTATCAACAAACCGTTAGTACACAACCAGAAGCAAGTTCATCATCTATTCCCGATACCGCACCTACATTTGTGCGGAATGTATTGGGTAAGATAATCGCTCGTCAAGGGGACGATCTACCTGTCAGTGCTTTACCTTGTGATGGAACTTATCCCACAGGTACGACAAAGTGGGAAAAACGCAATATAGCCCAGGAAATCCCTGTTTGGGACTCCCAAGTGTGTGTCCAGTGCGGTAAGTGTGTGATGGTTTGTCCCCATGCTGTGATTCGCTCTAAGGTTTATGAATCTGAGCAACTAGAGAATGCACCAGCAACATTTAAAAGTGTGAACGCGAAAGACCACGATTGGACAGGTTTGAAATTTACCATTCAAGTGGCTCCTGAAGATTGTACTGGATGCGGCGTTTGTGTGGATATCTGTCCTGCTAAGAATAAATCCGAACCGAAGAAGAAAGCCATTAATATGGCTCCTCAGTTACCTTTACGGGAACAAGAACGGGAAAACTGGGACTTTTTCCTCTCCCTTCCCAATCCGGAGCGCACTCAACTCAACTTGCATAAAATCGCTCAACAGCAAATGCAAGAACCTCTGTTTGAGTTCTCCGGTGCTTGCGGTGGCTGTGGTGAAACACCATATATCAAACTAGCGACACAATTGTTTGGCGATCGCATGTTAGTCGCCAATGCAACGGGATGTTCTTCTATATACGGCGGTAACTTACCAACCACACCTTGGACGCAAAATGCAGAAGGACGAGGTCCTGCTTGGTCAAACTCTTTGTTTGAAGATAACGCAGAGTTTGGTTTAGGCTTCCGAGTGGCGATCGACAAGCATATGCAATACGCCAAAGAGTTACTGCACCAACTGGCTATGAGCATGAACGGTAGCTCTTGCATTCCTGTAACATTGGCAACTAGTATACTCAACGCCGAACAGAAAGATGAAGCAGATATTTTCGAGCAAAGAGAGCGTGTCGCCCAATTGAAGCAGATTCTCGACCAGTGGACAGCAGTGATGGAAGGTGATGGGGGTGTTCCCGTAGCCGCAGGTGTCCGTGATTCTGCGGATACTACAGAGACTCAAGCCAAACTTGCGACTTCCCTCAAATCAAAACTTCAAACTCTCAAGTACCTTGCAGATTACCTCGTCAAAAAGAGTGTCTGGATTATCGGTGGTGATGGCTGGGCGTACGACATCGGTTACGGCGGCTTAGACCACGTCCTTGCTAGTGGTCGCAATGTGAATGTCCTCGTGCTCGACACAGAGGTATATTCCAATACAGGTGGTCAGATGTCAAAAGCCACACCTAGAGCAGCAGTCGCCAAGTTTGCCGCAGGTGGTAAACCCGCAGCCAAAAAAGATTTGGGATTGATGGCAATGACCTACGGTAATGTCTACATTGCAAGTGTAGCAATGGGCGCACGGGATGAACACACACTGAAAGCTTTCTTAGAAGCAGAATCCTACAATGGACCATCCTTGATTATTGCCTACTCTCACTGCATCGCCCACGGTATTAATATGACTACTGGTATGCAACAACAAAAAGCAGCCGTAGAATCTGGACGTTGGTTGCTTTACCGCTACGATCCCCGACGTGCTGAACAAGGAGAAAACCCACTACTCCTCGATTCGCGATCGCCCAAACTCCCTGTTGCAGACACAATGTACTCTGAAAACCGCTTCAAAATGCTCGCCCACAGCAAACCAGAAGATGCAAAACGATTAGCAGAACAAGCACAAGCAGATGTCAATACCCGTTGGCAAATGTACCAATATCTAGCAGCACGGCAGGTAAAGTCATAAAATGAGCACCAAACCCGGTATCTCAAAGATACCGGGGAAACAAGTTATTATGATAAGGTTTGTAGTTGCGCTTTAGCGCCCTAATACCATTTCACTTTTTTGGTGATGCGAATATGTGGGTAGGGGCGAACGGCTGTACCCTGCACCGAACGCGAGTGCGTCTGGTGACAGGAGAAGGCTCCGCCAACGCCCCTACAGCGATCCCATACGTATCAGCATTTTCGTGAAAAGCACAGGAGGAACAATGACCATTAAAGAACAGATTACCCAAGAAATAGAAAAATTACCTGAACCCCTATTGCAGGAAATTTTAGACTTTGTTCAGTTTTTGCAAGCCAAACACCAACAATCCGTCATATCTGCAAATAACCAACCTTCTCAACCACTTGTATCAGAGCATACCTTAACAGGTTCCACCGCCCAAGATTTATTAGAATTCGTGGGAAGTTGGGAAGGTTCTGACATTAGAGAATGCCTGCAACTAGTTCATTCTAATCGTATGCCACTTGAATTTTAATCATGTATCTACTTGATACTAATCACTGTTCCTTCTTAATGGAAGGTGTGCCTAGCGTGGCAAATTACTTGCGTTCGCTGGGTCAAGTACAACTAGCAATCAGTGTCATTGTTGCTGGAGAGTTACGCTTTATGGCGCAAAATTCGCAACAAAGAACCGCTAATTTAATTAAAATTAATGCATTTCTGCAACGAATTAACCTATATGGAATTGACAAAGAAACAACAGAAATTTATGGTGATTTTAAATCAGAAATTATCAAGCAATTCGGACCGAAAGAAAAAAGTAAACGTCAAACAACTCAATTAAATACCATTGGTATTAATGAAAATGACCTTTGGATAGCCGCGACAGCTTTACGTCACTCGTTGATTGTCGTTTCGTGTGATAGTGATTTTGAGCGAATGCGACAAATACGAAAATTTTCTTTGGAAAACTGGGTTTAATTGCAGAAAAAAGAGTTTTGTTGCCTTTTTTCTTCCCATGACAGTCCGTGACGGACGTTCTTTTCGTGGACGGAAATATCATCAAGAATTTGTAATTTTAAGTAAGTCGGTGTAAATAAATATAACTATCTGTAAGGGCTGTTAGTGGTTAGCGGTTAGTTGACATCGAAAATAAAGACAAGGCAATACAAAAAGCTAGGGAGTTAATTACTAGAACCAGTCAGGAAGTTGATTCAGTACAACAACAGCAACAATTGTTACAATTAATCGAGACAATTTTGGTTTATAAATTTCCCAGCATGGATATCAAGGAGATACAGGAAATGTTTGGATTAAGCGATTTGAAACAAACACGAGTATATCAGCAAGCTTTTGCAGAAGGAGAACAGAAAGGTATAGAAAAAGGAGAACGTAGAGGGAAGTTACTTGCTGTACCACCAATGTTAGCTGCTGGGTTGACAGTGGAACAGATCGCACAAGCTTTAGATTTAACTGTGGACGAGGTAAGCCAAGCTGCACAACAACCTCCTCAGTAAGCAAGAAAGCTTATCGTTGTTGGGCTACAAGCACTGTCACAGGTTTAAAAAACCTGGTTTCTCTGGTTGAAAAGACTGATTTTCCGTTGAGCAAAGTTGAAGAAACCGGGTTTTTAGGATTTCTGTGTCGGTGCTCTAGCTTGATAATTATCCTATTCTTCACAACATCCTCAAATTTCTACATTACTTTCAAGATGAGCCTAGAAGTTTTGCGATGGCTTAACCCAAATTTAAAAGAAGTAGCAGGACTGTGACTTCATGTACCTACACTAACTATAAAAATATGATTATGGATTTAACGACAACATATATGGGTTTGGAACTGCGATCGCCCCTCGTTGTTGGAGCAGCTGCACCCTTGAGTGAAGATATCGATAACATTAAAAAGATAGAAGATGCAGGAGCCGCAGCTGTTGTACTGCATTCTTTGTTTGAAGAGCAAATTCGGCAAGATTCCCTAGACTTGCATCATCACATGGAATACGGAACTTACAGCTATGCTGAAGCCCTGACTTACTTTCCAGAACCTGAAATTTTCCACGTAGGACCGTCCATTTATCTCAATCATATCCGTCGAGCAAAGGAGATGGTGAAAATCCCCATCATCGCTAGTCTCAACGGTTCTACTCTTGGTGGTTGGATTGATTATGCTCGTCAGATTGAACAAGCTGGTGCAGATGCTTTAGAAGTCAACCTGTACTCCATTCCTACAGATTTAGATACAACGGGAGTAGAAATTGAGCAGCAATATCTGGATGTAGTTCAGGCGGTTAGAACAGCTGTGTCAATTCCCCTAGCTGTTAAACTTAGCCCTTACTTCACTAATCTAGCAAATATGGCGAAAAAGTTTATGCTAGAGGGGGTTAACGCTCTGGTGCTATTCAACCGCTTCTACCAACCAGACATTGATATTGAAAAATTAGAGGTGCATCCGAATGTGTTGCTGAGTACACCTCAGGATATGCGTTTACCCATGCGTTGGATTGCGATTCTTTACGGACGGGTTAATCTTGATTTAGCAGCAACTGGTGGTGTTCAGCGAGGAACAGATGTGGTGCGGATGATGATGGCTGGTGCTAAAGTCACGATGTTGGTTAGCTCTTTGTTGCGTCACGGAATTGAGCATTTGCAAGATATTGAACGAGAACTGCGTCAGTGGATGGTAGAAAACGAGTACGTTTCTATACGTCAAATGCAGGGTAGTATGAGTCAACTTAACTGTCCAAATCCGAGTGAGTTTGAACGGGCGCAGTATATGAAGTCTATTCAAACCTATAAGCCTCATCCATTGCCTCTACCAAGTTTAATGGGGAATGGGGAGTGAGGAGCGATCGCTATATGGCGGTTTTTAATTGAGTGTGATGTTTGGTTGAATTAAAAACCGCAGATGAACGCACCCTCAACGCAGATAGGTTGTTTTTTATCTATGGGAGAGCTGTGGTATCTCTCTTGTCTCCCAAACCCTTACACCCCTACACCCCCACACCCCTACACCCCCACACCCCTACACCCTTATTGAGGAAATATCTTATGAAAGTCACGAATGTTCAAGAACTCAACGAATTGATTGAACGGGTAAAAGTTGCTCAGGAGCAGTTTGCTAAGTACAGCCAAGAGAAGGTTGATTTGATTTTTAAAAAAGCAGCTCTTGCTGCTAATAGTCAGCGTGTTCCTTTGGCGAAGATGGCAGTGACGGAAACTGGTATGGGTTTGGTGGAGGATAAGGTGATTAAAAATCACTTTGCTTCTGAGTTTATTTACAATAAGTACAAGCAAGAGAAAACCTGTGGGTTGTTGGAAGAGGATAAAACTTTTGGCTTCCAAACTATTGCTGAACCCATTGGTATTTTGGCAGGAATTGTTCCTACGACTAATCCTACATCTACAGCTATTTTTAAGGCTTTGATTGCTCTTAAAACTCGTAACGGTATTATTTTTTCTCCTCATCCTCGTGCGAAACAATGCACTATTGAAGCTGCAAAAATTGTTTTACAAGCTGCAGTGGAAGCTGGCGCACCTCAAGATATTATTGGTTGGATTGAGCAACCAACTTTGGAATTGTCTCAAGCGTTGATGCAGCACCCGGATATTAAATTGATTCTAGCAACGGGTGGACCTGGTATGGTGAAAGCAGCTTACTCTTCAGGACACCCATCTCTGGGTGTGGGTGCGGGTAATACTCCTGCGGTTATTGATGCAACGGCTCATGTTAAGATGGCGGTTTCTTCTATCTTATTGAGTAAGACTTTTGATAATGGCATGATTTGTGCTAGCGAACAGTCTGTGGTTGTTGTTGATGAAGTTTATGAAGAGGTGAAGCAAGAGTTTATCCATCGGGGTGCTTATTTCCTTTCTCAGGAAGAAAAAGAGAAAGTGGCAAAAGTGATTTTGATAGATGGACGTTTGAATGCAGAAATTGTTGGGCAGTCTACAGAAACAATCGCTCGGATAGCTGGTATTGCTCTTCCTTATGATATTAACCTCAGCGAAAATCATGAACTTGCTTCTGTGATTAGACAACTCACTTCACCTAAAGTCTTAATTGCAGAGGTAGATGAGGTTGGTTCTCAGGAGCCGTTCTCTTATGAAAAACTTGCTCCGGTTCTGGCAATGTATCGCATCCGAACTTTTGAGGAAGCTGTTGCTAAAGCTGCGGAACTTGTTGAGTTTGGTGGTAGGGGACACACCTCTGTACTGTATACGTTGGCTTCAAATCAAGAGCATATCAATTATTTCAACTCTCGGATGCCAACGTCTAGGGTGTTAATTAATACGCCATCTTCCCAGGGTGCGATTGGGGACTTGTATAACTTCCGTCTCGACCCCTCATTGACTCTCGGATGCGGTAGTTGGGGTAACAACTCTATTTCCGCTAACGTTGCTCCTAAACATTTGCTCAATATTAAAACTGTGACTAATCGACGGGAAAATATGTTATGGTTCCGTGTCCCACCTAAGGTTTACTTTAGATACGGATGTTTGCCAGTGGCGCTGAGTGAATTGGTCGGAAGGGAACGTGCATTTATTGTTACTGATAAACCTTTGTATGACATGGGAATTACGGAGAAGGTAACGAGTGTCTTGGAGGAAATCAACATCAAATATCAAATCTTTTACAATGTTGAGCCAGACCCCTCTGTGAGTACGGTGCAAAAAGGTTTAGAGGAAATTAAATTATTTCAACCTGATATCATCATTGCTATTGGTGGTGGTTCTCCAATGGATGCTGCTAAGGTGATGTGGTTGATGTATGAACAACCAGATGTGGAATTTGATGGCTTAGCAACCCGATTTATGGATATCCGCAAACGGGTTTACGAAGTTTCTCCTCTGGGACAAAAAGCTATCATGATTGCTGTTCCCACTACCTCTGGTACGGGTTCGGAAGTGACTCCCTTTGCTGTGGTGACGGACGATCGCACGGGAATCAAGTATCCATTAGCAGATTACGCCCTGACACCCAACGTTGCGATCGCCGATCCAGAATTGGTCATGAATATGCCGAAGCGATTGACAGCGTATGGTGGTATTGATGCGCTCACCCACGCTCTAGAAGCCTACGTTTCCGTATTTGCAACGGAATTCACCAACGGTTTAGCCCTAGAAGCAATTCGATTACTCTTAAAATACTTACCTGCTGCTTACAAAGAAGGAGCAAACAATGCCAAAGCACGGGAAAAAGTGCATTATGCAGCAACAATGGCAGGTATGGCTTTTGCTAATGCATTCTTGGGTATTTGTCACTCAATGGCACACAAATTGGGTTCAACATTCCATGTACCTCATGGTTTAGCGAATGCACTATTAATCAGCCACGTCATTCGTTATAATGCTACAGATATCCCCTTCAAACAAGCTATTTTCCCACAATACAAATACCCTAATGCTAAATGGCGCTATGCCCGCATTGCTGACCACGTGGGATTAGGTGGTAATACTGAAGAGGAAAAAGTGGAACGATTAATAGAAGCGATTGAAGAACTTAAACGTCAAGTAGACATTCCTCCTACCATCAAAGACGTACTTCCAGACAGTAGAAATGTCTTCTACGAACGGATAGGAACAATGGCAGAACAAGCATTTGACGACCAATGCACGGGTACTAACCCACGTTACCCCTTAATCCAAGATTTGCAAGAGCTATATATTATAGCATATGAAGGTCGCCAACAATCACCTGTGCCAAGTGAAGGGTGTAGGGGTGTAGGGGTGTAGGGGTGTAGGGGGAAAAGAAACATTTCTTTCCTCCCTTTTCTCCAAGAGGAAACCCCAACAC
>JAWQFQ010000178.1:0-19670 GCA_035967975.1 Scytonema sp. PMC 1070.18 | reverse complement strand
CCTACACCCCTACACCCCCACACCCCTAAGATTCTCAGAGGTTACAACTACAATGTCCGTGCCGCCACTGCGCCTGGGTAATAGTTTTGATTCTTATATTAGTGGCGAGGTAATTATTCATCCAAGTGCGGTCATCGCACCAGGGGTGATACTCCAAGCGGCTTTAAATAGCAAAATCATCATCGGTTCAGGGGTCTGTATTGGTATGGGGTCTATTCTCCAAGTTCATGAAGGAACCCTAGAGGTGGAAGCAGGAGCTAACCTGGGAGCAGGTTTTTTGATGGTTGGTCAAGGCAAAATTGGAGCAAACGCTTGTATCGGGGCGGCGACAACAATTTTCAATTGCTCTGTTGAACCAGGACAAGTGATTCCGTCTGGTTCGATTTTAGGAGATGAGAGTCGTCAAGTTTCTATGTCAGCTACATTGACAGATGAGACAAAACAGTTGGAACCATCCGCAACTTCCCCGACTTTCAATCGTGCGGAGTCAGAAAGTAGCAATCAGGAAACCGTGCAACAGGAAAGCAAGGAGACACTCGCGACTGAGTCTACCCCACCCTCCGCATCACCTCCACCGTCTACATCTGAACAGCAGCCGTCTCACGCTGAGGAATCTCCTCAGGAAGACAGCGCCACCGAACTCAGCACTCAAGACGCGCAAATTGGTACTTATATCTACGGTCAACAAAGCATACAACATCTGTTGATGACTTTGTTTCCTCATCGAAAAAATCCTTGAGTCAGTCCAATATCTGACGGTAAAGCAAAATAAGTGTTAATTGTGGAGTGGTTATACTTTGAGCGGTCAGCTATCAGCAATTAGCAATTAGCAGTTAGCAATTAGCACTTAGCAATTAGCAGCAAATGCTTCTAGCTCAACTAAAAGCTCAGTTTATATTCATTCGCGCTTAACAATTAATAATCCTGGAGTATCTATATGGAAACATATAATTATCAATCAGTCTCTAATTTCCAGGGCTCGTACCGTCGAGACGACCTCAAGGACACAGCCTTGGGATTAGTATCTACTCTTAGCTTTCCAGCTATAGTAGGGACGGCAGATATGATGTTAAAATCTGCTGGAGTTCATTTGGTTGGATACGAAAAAATTGGCGGTGGTCACTGTACTGCTATCGTCAGAGGTGCGATCGCTGATGTTCGTCTAGCGGTAGAATCTGGAGTCCAAACAGCCGAACAATTTGGTCAGCTGGTTTCTAGTTTGGTCATACCCCGACCTTTTCCCAATTTAGAAGTGGTTTTACCCATTACCAAGCGCCTAAGTGTACTCGCAGAAGGTGGGAGCAATAGCCGTCTGAGTAACCAAGCTATTGGCTTGGTTGAAACGCGGGGGTTTCCAGCAATGGTAGGAGCAGCGGATGCGATGCTTAAATCTGCTGATGTCCAGTTAGCAGCCTACGAGAAAATTGGAGCAGGGTTGTGTACAGCGATAATTCGCGGTTCTGTTGCTAACGTAGCTGTGGCAGTGGAAGCTGGGATGAATGAGGCAGAACGGATTGGAGAATTGAACGCAGTCATGGTGATTCCTAGACCGTTGGATGAATTGGAGGAAACCTTGCCAGTCGCAAGTTGTTGGATAGAAGAACGTCAACCTTTACAGTTGCCAATAAATATTAAGGAGCCAATCACAGAAGCAGAATTGTTAGAGTTACCTGACTTAGCACAATTGCCATCGCAAGTTACGGAAGAATAAACTTAGTGAAAAAGTTAAGAGTTAAGAGTGGATCTTTCGTCATTTGTCACTTGTCCTTAGTCATAAATAATAAGTAACAGGTCACAAATGGCAGAGCACTCGTAACTCGTAACTTCGTTTATCCCTTGTCAAGGTGTGCGTCCTTGGCTGGAAGTTGTCTTACGCTTTCGTTGCTGTTTTAAGCATAACTGTTCCAACTCATAAATAAAAGAACATTCTTCTGATAAGCTACATAGAGAATTATCTATCTATATCACTCATAACTTTTACCATAGCTTCGCTGCATCATGTTCAAGTGTTCAGTGATACTAGATTTATGATTATCAATTGCTATCAGAGGAGAGTAACTCTTGAATCAAGCAACGCTGCACCAGTTAAAGGTATTTGAAGCGGCGGCACGTCACGGTAGCTTTACTCGAGCCGCTGAAGAATTATTTCTCACCCAACCTACTGTGTCCATGCAAATCAAGCAACTCACAAAATCTGTGGGGATACCCTTATTTGAGCAGGTAGGAAAGCGCCTTTACTTAACAGAAGCAGGACGGGAACTCTATGCCACTTGTCGGCAAATTTTTGAGACCATAGCCCAATTTGAAATGAAGGTGGCAGATTTAAAAGGGCTAAAACAAGGACAATTGCGTTTGGCAGTTATTACAACAGCAAAATACTTCATTCCTCGTTTACTGGGTCCATTTTGCCAGCTTTATCCCGGCATTGATATTGCGCTGCAAGTAACCAATCACGAAGGTATTTTGGAACGCATGACTAGCAATCAGGATGATTTGTATATCATGAGCCAAGTTCCAGAACATCTAGATGTCAATTATCAAGCATTTTTAGAAAACCCCTTAGTCGTTTTGGCACCACCGAATCATCCCTTAGCCAAAGAAAAAAATATCCCCATTCAGCGTTTATCCGGTGAACCTTTTATCATGCGGGAACCAGGCTCGGGAACGCGACGCGCCGTACAAAAATTGTTGGACGATCATGGGGTGGAGGTGAAAGTCAAGCTCGAATTAGGAAGCAATGAAGCAATCAAGCACGCGATCGCAGGAGGTTTAGGAATCTCGGTTTTATCAAAACACACCCTCATAGATGCCACAGATTTAGTGGTTTTGGACGTGGAACATTTTCCCATTCCAAGAAATTGGTACATGGTTTACCCTGCGGGAAAACAGTTGTCTATCGTAGCTCGTACCTATTTTGAGTATCTACTAGAGGCAGCGCAGCAATTTGCTGACAAAACTAATGATTTTGGAGTTAGTAACGACGAGGAGGATTGCTCGAAGAATTCGTAAGTAATTGATTCATTGAGGGTACAAGTCCCTCAATTTATTGATGAAAAAATATACATTTGATTCCTTTGATTCCTTATCTTGGTGGTTCCAACACTTTGATAGTTTGTGGTACTTAAGTCCTAGAAACCGGGTTTCTAATTTTCGCGCTTCCCTTGCAGTATTGGGAACACAGTTGGGTTTATTCTGCTATGCGTCAAGGAACGATAATCTAATCTAACATAAGTAACCAGCAGAAAAATTGACTATAAGGAAGACTGGCAGTGACTAACCCAGACGCAAAACCCACAAGAATGACAGTAGAAACAAGAATAATTGAGGTGGTGATTTATACTAATCAAGCTCTTGTGAAAAGACGGGGTAGAGTCAACCTGACAGGAGAGGAAGGGGAATTAGTGATTACGCACTTACCAGTCACTTTAGAAACTGAGTCAGTCCGAGTGAGTGGTCAGGGGATGATAGGTGTGCGCTTGTTGCAAGTCAGTACAGAACAAGTGTTCACTCATGAACTAACCACAACACGAATTGTACAGTTAAACCAGCAAATTCAGCAGTTAGAAGCTGATTGGCAGTACCTGCAAGCACAAATTGACGGTTTGGCATTGCAATCGAAGTTTCTTGAGGGCTTGCGTGAAACGGTACAGGAACCTTTCGCCCAGAGTCTGTCACGGAAAAATCTCAGCTTGAGTGAAACTTTAGATTTTATGAATTTTTTGGGAAGCCAATACAGCGAATATGCGATCGCAACAGGGGAGTGTAAAACGCAGCAGAAGGAGATAGAAAAGCAGTTAGCAGTTATCAGACAGCAGTTGCAGCAAGTACAAACATCCCATCCCCAAGAAAACTTGAATTTGATTGTCGCAATAGAACCAGAGGGCGCAGGTGATTTTGAATTAGAAGTATCTTACATAGTGCATTGCGCTAATTGGGCTCCATTATACGATCTAGAAGTCAGTACTTCTCATCATTCGCTTCATCTTAGCTATCTTGCTGAAATCACTCAAAGCACTGGTGAAGATTGGATAGGGGTAACTCTTACCCTCTCTACCGCCAAACCAGGATTGGGAACTTTACCGCCCAAGCTCGAACCTTGGTACATTGACTTACTGCGGACAGAAACAGTGCGATCGTCTATGCCCAGACTGATACCATCTTCGCCTATGGCTGCCCCAGGAGCTATCATGGAACAAGCAGAGGAAAATTTCGTGCAAGCAGAACCTGTAATTGCAGAAGTTTCTAGAGAAGGCAGTGTTGTTACTTTTAAACTGAGTAGTAGTGCTGACATTCCCAGTGATGGTACACCACATAAAATAACTATTTTCAAAGACGATTATCCTTGTAGCTTCGAGTATGTAGCAATGCCAAGTTTAGTTAGCTTTGCTTATCTACAAGCGAACGTGAAAAATAACCCCAATGGTGCGACTTTGTTAGCAGGAAAAGCAAATATTTTCCGAGACAATACATTTGTTGGGACCACTCAATTAGAAAATATTGCCTCAGGACAAGAATTTCAGTTAAATTTAGGAATAGACGAAGGTTTGAGAGTTCAGCGGGATTTAATAGAACGTCAAGTAGATAAAAAGCTTATAGGCAGTAATATTAGAATGACTTTTGGATACAGGATAGTTATTACTAATTTACTCAATCAAGAAGCTGATTTGAGATTAATAGAACAATTACCAGTCAGCCGTAACGAACAAATTAAAGTCCGCCTTACCCGCAGTAACCCACAAATTCAACTTGGTGAAATGGGAATTTTAGAATCGTCTTTGACTCTTCCACCTGAAGCCAAACGAGAGGTTTATTACCAGTTTACTGTTGAGCATCCACCTGAGTTAACAGTGGTTGGTCTAGATATTTAATTGTTATCAGTTATCCGTTTCATGATTGGGTCTTGCGTACCCCACTATGCTCAAAAAACACTTCTACTTTCTCCATCATTGGCGGCTTTTTTCCTATCTGACAAAAGGTCAGAATAGATGGTGGAAAATAATTCCATTTCTTGCTTACTTTCTACTAACGCTAACTACAATATTTATATTTTCGACGGTTTCACCTATTTTGGGAGAATCTCAAGCAACTGATTTTTCAGTTCAAGATTTGTCTGGGGATGAAAAAATCTTAAAAGATTTAGCACAACAAAGTCGAGCGCTGTATGAAGCAGGAAGGTTAGCAGAGGCGCAAGAAGTTCTGCAAAAGGAATTGCACCAGTATCAGGTGCTCAGAAATACACTAGGTCAGGCAGTGACTCTCAGTAATCTTGCCCTAGTGTACCAGCGGCGTGGGATGCTTCATAAAGCTACAGAAGCAATTAGTAACAGTTTGCAACTACTGGGGACTCAAGGTTCGCAACAACACTTGCAGGTTCTAGCTCAGACACTGATAATTCAAGGTAGCCTGCAATTAGAGCAAGGACAGACTGAGCAAGCATTAAAAACCTGGCGACGCGCTGAAGCAACATATACTCAAATAAGCAATTCAAGTGGGATTTTTCAAAGTCGCATTAATCAAGCACAAGCCTTGCAAATACAGGGGTTTTACCGCCGTGCGTTCAAAATGTTGACTGAAGTCGGTCAAAGTTTGGAATCCCAACCAGATTCTTTGACGAAAGCTGTAGAATTGCGAGCCCTTGGAGATACACTCCAATTAACAGGAGATTTAGCACAATCGCGTCAAATTCTGCGAAAAAGCCTGGAAATTGCCCAAAAACTACAATCTGCTCAAGAAGTGAGTGCGGCACTGTTGAGTCTGGGAAATACTGTGAGAATCCAAGAGGATTATTCCAGCGCGATCGCGTTTTATCAACAGGCGATCGCAAAAACTCCTTCACCACTCACTAAAGTCCAAGCTCAAATCAATCTTCTCAGTGTACTATTGAGCACAAAAGAAAGGGCAAATATACAATCTATTCTAATACAAATAAAAACTGAACTAGAGAAACTTCCTTTAAGTCAAGTAGCAGTTTATGCCAGAATTCATTTAGCTCAAAGTTTAATGAACGTAGCAACAGTAGTAACAGATAAGTTACCTGTGAGCAATACGGACAAAACATCTGCTGCTACCATTGCTCAAATACTTGCTAAAGCAGTTCAACAAGTGCAAGTGCTTGGAGATAGGCGTGCTGAATCCTATGCAATTGGAACTCTGGGAAGGTTGTATGAGCAGGAAAAACAATGGTCAAATGCTCAAAAGCTGACAGAGCAAGCCCTTGTGTTAGTCCAAAATTTGAATGCACCGGATATTACTTACAATTGGTATTGGCAGATGGGACGTTTGCTAAAACAGCAGGGAGATATTCCAGGAGCAATTACTACATATGATGCTGCGGTTAATGAGTTGCAATCTCTTAGAGGCGATCTAGTCGCAGTTAATCGAGACGTTCAATTTTCATTTAAAGAAAGCGTTGAACCTGTTTACCGTGAATCAGTAGCATTGCTTTTGCAATCCCAGGGAGAAAAACTGAGCGAAAAAACATTAGACAAAGCAAGGCAAAGAATAGAAGCACTTCAGCTAGCAGAATTAGATAATTTCTTCCGAGAAGCGTGTTTAAATGTGACAAAAGTAGCGCTAGATGAAGTTGTAGACCAAGATAATCCGACCACTGCGATCGTTTATCCGATTCTCTTAAAAAACCAATTACAAGTCATTGTCAAAATTCCCAAGCAACCTCTCAAGCACCACTCGGTGAACAAATCTCAAACGGAAGTTGAGGCTATTTTACGCCAGTTACGGCAGAACTTGGACGAACCAGATAAAATCCAGGAAGCTCAATCTCTATCTCAGCAAGTTTATAGTTGGCTATTACAACCAATTGAATCTGAATTACAACGTAGCAGTGTCAATACTTTAATTTTTGTACTAGATGGTGCCTTGCGAAGTGTACCAATGGCAGCACTTTATGATGGTAAGCAGTATTTGGTGGAAAAATACGCTGTTGCGTTGAACTTGGGACTGCAATTGCAAAAACCAACACCTTTAGTAAAGAAAAAGTTGCACGTTCTTGCAGGGGGATTAGTACAACCACCACCTAAATTTGAACAATTTCCGCCTTTACCAGCAATTAAATCAGAGCTTAACTTGATTGCTGAGGCTGGGGTACCCACCACAAAACTGTTAGACCAAAATTTTACCAGTAAGACACTGGAAAAAAAGATAGACTCTATTCCATTTAATATCGTTCACTTAGCAACGCACGGACAGTTTAGTTCTCGTCCTGAGGATACATTTGTTTTAGCAGCAGATGGTCCAATTAATGTGACCGATTTTGATTTGCTTTTGCGCCAACAAGATGAAATGCATCCAAACACTCTAGAACTTCTTGTTTTGAGTGCTTGTCAGACAGCAGCTGGAGATAATAGAGCAACACTGGGTTTAGCTGGTGTGGCGGTGCGGGCTGGCGCAAAAAGTACTCTGGCGAGTTTGTGGAATGTAGGCGATCGCTCAACGGCAATCTTGATGGGTGAATTCTATCATGAGTTGACATCATCCAAAGTCACAAAGGCGGAAGCTTTGCGTCGCGCCCAAGTCACTCTTTTGCACAAGCATCCAAACTACAGCCGTCCTAGTTATTGGGCTGCTTATGTTCTAGTTGGTAACTGGTTGTAATCTATTCCTTGCAGTTGTGAAATATGAAGAAACGTTAAACTTCTGTTTAAAGGAAAGAGAACCCTGCATAGACCTCAGATACGTACGTATGGATAGACGTGACAAATCATTGAGGTAAAAACATATGCCAGAAGAGTTGATACTGCCTACAGAAGTGCAGGAGCGTTTAAAACAAATTGGGCAGTTAGGAGTTGAAGTCCCTGCAGAAAGTTCGTTTTCGAGACTGAGACTTCCAGAAGGTGGTAGAGTCATCCTAAATAACGGTCAAACAGTTGATCGAACGACTGATGTTACGGACACACAGCTTAATCAAAAGATCCAATTTATCGGCAGTTCGGGTGATGATATTCTCGAAGGCACAAATGGTACTGATGAAATTTTTGGTCTTGAAGGCAATGACCAGATAACAAGTTATCTCAGTAGTGACTGGATTTACGGTGGTCCAGGTGATGATAATATTGTTGCCGGAGGTGGAGATGACTACGTTGAAGGTGGTTCAGGGATTGATTTAATTTTAGGAGACTTTAACCCAAATGCCGATCCAGACAGGTCAGCAATGGGAAATGACACTCTCAAGGGTGGTGATGGCAAAGATTACATTTTTGGTCAAAATGGAGACGACATCCTTGAAGGTGAAAATGGGAGTGACATCCTCTATGGCGGAAATGGTAATGATACCTTAGATGGTGGTCGTGGAAATGACCTTCTTGAAGGAGGCGAAGGCAACGATCGCATCTTTGGCGCGAATGGACATGACACACTCCGTGGTGATGATGGTGATGACAGACTTGATGGTGGGGCTGGAAATGACAAACTTTTCAGTGGTCGAGGAAATGACTACCTCTTTGGTCGTCTAGGAGATGACGAGCTTTCAGGTGGGCTTGGCAATGACACACTAGAAGGCGGTCAAGGTAACGACGTACTGATTGGCGTGGACGCCACTACTGTCTTACCCATACCAGAACTTGGATTTGGCAATGACGATATTGATACCTTAATTGGCAACGAAGGCAACGACACATTTGTCCTAGGTACGCAACTAGCAGATGGTAGAGATTTTGCATTCTACAATGATGGCAACATTGGCAACGCGGGGCTTGAAGACTACGCTCTGATTAAAGACTTTGGGTTATTTAATAATACTGAAAACCTTGGGTTCGATAAAATTCAGCTTGCTGGTTTGCGAAGCAGTTATTCCTTAGGTGTGTCTCCCATTGACTCATCATCCGGTACTGCAATATTTTATACATCTGGACAAACTGTAGCTGAACTCATTGGTATCGTCGAGAACATTTCAGTCTCTCAACTCAGTCTTGAAAATCCTAGCCAATTCACTTTTGTTTGATTCAAAAAGGTATATTTTATGGCTTCAGATTTAGTTGTTAAATTTGGTGCTGTTGAACAGCAACCAACAATTTTTCCTGATGAACAGGGCAAACTTAAGGTGATTGTCACTAATCAGGGTGATACAGAGTTTAGCGGACCTGTTGACCTCAAACTTTACGCGTCTACAGATAAAGAACTGGACAGTGATCATCTGAATACACTTGGTTCAAGTCGGGGAGATAGAGGAGTATACGATTCACTAGAGGGTTTAGATGAACTACTCGGTAGTCTTGATAAACAGAATATTCAGTTAGCGCCAGGTCAGTCGCAGACTTTTACTGTAGACTTTGCTGGTTCTGAGTTCCGAACCCCCAGTGTTGTGTCACCTGGACTCTATCATTTATTTGCTGAAGTTGATTCAGGTAACAATATCACTGAGAACAAAACAAATAATGTTGCTAATCAATTAATTACTCAGGGTGACGTTGTTATTCAATGGAATTCAATACTCCTGAACGCTATTCAGGCTTCAGGTAAAGGTGATGCACTCAAAGGAACTCCACCCCCAATAGCTGCACGTAATCAGGCGATCGTTCATGCAGCAATTTATGATGCTGTCAATGCATTCGATAACAGTCACAAATCTTACTTTGTCGATATTGATCCACCTCAGGGTGCATCAGTTCAAGCTGCAGCAGTTGGAGCGGCTTATACAAGCCTAGTCGAGTTGTTCTCAGATGCACAATTGTACCCAGACCCGCAATTAAGAGCCACATTAAAAGCTACATTCGATGAACAACGAGATAGGTCTTTACGTGAAATCACTGATAACTCAGCTGCTGAGCAAACTGGTTTTGATTTTGGAGTTAGGGTAGCCGAGGAAATACTAGCAGTACGGCGTAACGATGGTACAAACAAGGCGCAACAAACACCTTATACTCCAGGACACGATCCGGGCGATTATAAACCACTTTCAGGTCAGACACCATTATTGCCAGGTTGGGGTTTAGTCACACCCTTTGCCATACCAAATGTCAATCAATTTCGTCCTGAAGGTCCCCCAGAATTTAGTAGCCCTCTATATGGTAGGCAAATTGAGGAAGTCCGGAAGTTAGGTGCGAAATTTGACACTGATGTCACTAAAGTTGCTCGTAATGCCAACGAGACAGAAATTGCACAATTCTGGGCATACGATCGCGATGACACCTTCAGACCACCAGGTCAGTTCAACGAACTCGCGCAAGAAGTGGCATTAGCTCAAGGCAACACATTGGCAGAAAATGCACGTTTGTTTGCGTTGCTCAATATTGCTGAGGCTGACGCAGGCATTGTTGCATGGGATGCTAAGTACACCTACGACCAATTACGCCCAATCACTGCCATCCATAATGCTGGCAATGACAATAATCCTCTAACAATAGAAGATAAGCATTGGGAGCCATTGCTAAATACACCTCCATTTCCAGACTATGTATCCGGACATTCTGTGTTTAGCGGTGCAGCAACCCAAATTTTAAGTCGCTTTTTTGGAGATAACATCAGTTTTGATATTCCTTCACAGGAATTACCAGGGGTTTCTCGTTCTTTCGGAAGTTTTACGCAAGCAGGACAAGAAAATGCCATTAGCCGTGTTTACGGTGGGATTCATAATGAGCTTGCTACCGTAGACGGGGTACAAATAGGTCAAGAAGTAGGCAATCATGTCTTTGATAACTTTTTGACTTAGTCATAAGAATCTCCAAATAAAAAAGTCTTCAAAACACAAATCTGACATTAAAGCATCAATCCAATCCCACTCAACCCGGTTTCTTTGAGTTGACGTAACGAAAAATCGTTTTTTCTCGCAACAGAAACCGGGTTTTTATCCCCTATGTGTACTTTCCACGAGCATAGTGAAAGGATTTTTATTCAGTCAATTGATAACTATTAATACTACCTCGACATTGAACGATAAATAATATGCAAAAAATTTTGATTCGTAAGCCATTTATAATGGTTTTTGCATTTTCTTTAATTAGCTATATCGTCACTTTACTCCTTGCCTTGTTTTTCCAACCTGCACGTCTTGCTAATGTTTTTGGTTATTTGGCATTACTGGCTTATATAGCTACATTATTACCAAGCATATTGAAAACCGTCTTTCCAAATACAAAAGGTAGTAAAATCCTAATTTTTTTGATTAAAAATAGACGTTTTATTGGCATTACTGCGTTTATTTTGGCTTCTCATCATGGATTATTAATGATAGTAGAAGAAAAAATAAACTTATTAGATGCTTATAGTTACGTACAATATTTTCAAGGTATTACTACATTATGTATTTTCACTATTTTGGCAATAACTTCCAATGATTGGAGTGTTAAAAATCTCAAAAAAAATTGGAAAAACTTACATCAATTAACTTATATAGCCATTTTCTTACTACCTTGGCATCTGTTAGACAAAATGTCAAATCATTGGACTTATCTTACACCATTTGGGATATTAATTACATTTACAACGCTCTTTCTATTCCTGAAAAGAAAATGGATGGAATTAGTTAAGTGAATCATGCAAACTAATAGAGAATCCAAAAAACGAATTATATATGACATCCACAACCGTCGATATTCAAGAATTTCTTACAGGAATATTTCCCTTCAATCACTTGCCACAAAATATTTTAGAAAATTTATTAAAAAAGGTGGAATTTTTGCGCTACAGAATGGGGCAGGTTATAGTAACAAGGGAAGCCATGCCCTATCAAATTAGCATTATTTTTGAGGGACAAGCCCGCCTTTTGGCATACTTACCCGACAACCATAACCCTATTACACTGAAGTTGCTGCAACCAGGGGAGGTTGTGGGTTGGGTTAGCCATGTACGGGATATTGCTTGTGAAACAGTTATTGCTTCTACAGAAGTGATTTGCATGAATTTAGCGATCGCGGATTTTTTCGCTTTAGTGAAGCAAGAGCTAACTTTTGCAAAAGCGTTATACACTCGTGTCACCCTCATCGAAGTGTATGAACTCCTTGTAGAAGAACTGAGTCGGCGGGCTATTGGCAATACCGATATAGTAAAGCTTACTCATACTGTTTGGGAAGTTGCTGTTGTGAAAACTATCGCATCACGAAATTTAGAAACGTTTTCTGCAAAGTTTTCACAAGACACAGAATTTCTATGGCTCATTAGCAGTAGCCATACACCGGGATTGTCTGTAGGAAGCAATATAGAAAATTTAGAAACGCGAAAGTTTGCGTCTTCCACAAATCTACGTTTATTGGGTATACCTAAATCTATACTCCCTGGACAACCCACTCCTAAACTGACACCATCAACAGCAGATTCTCAGTTCTCAGAAATTCCCTACGCCCCAGAGGTAAGCATCACAAAAGAAGCAATTCAGCATACTAAACGAGAAAAATACCCATACATTCGGGCTAGAGGTCCTCAAGATGCAGCCCTTGCTTGCTTTCAAATGTTAAGCCAGTATTTTAACATTTCTTTTCGACGGGATATGCTGCGACGAGTTATAGCAAAGCAATACGAACACACTGGCAGTTTATCATTACAATTTTGCGGTGCTGTTGGCGAGTTAATGGGCTTGACAACGCAAATGGTTCAAATTCCTGCATCCGCAGTGAGTCGCCTGCAACCACCAGTAATGATTTCTTGGCAAGATAGTTTTGCGATTATCTACAAAACTAGTCAGCAAGAGCTACTCATAGCTGTTCCAGAAATGGGACTGGTGCGCCGAAAGTCTCGTGACTTTGCGGAAACTTGGGGTGATGTTGGAGAAGTATTGCTGTTACAACCTACCAAAGAAACACCAATCTCGCGGTTTGGTCTTTCATGGTTTGTACCCGCATTGCGTCGTCATCGCAAAGTCTTAATTGAAGTCTTAATTGCTTCGATTGTGGTGCAGGTTTTTGGACTAGTAAATCCCCTAGCAACACAAGTCATTATTGATAAAGTACTAGTGGGAAATAGCCCGGATACCTTGGAAGTTTTGGGTATATTTTTAATTGTTGTCGCTGTGGTAGAAGCAGTATTAACGGCTGTCCGGACTCAATTGTTTGTAGATACAACCAACCGCATTGATTTATCTCTGGGTTCTGAGGTTATTAATCATTTGCTACGTCTGCCCTTATCTTACTTTGAACGCCGTCCCGTAGGGGAATTGGCAACACGAGTTGGCGAATTGGAAAATATCCGTTCCTTCCTTACAGGTACAGCGCTGACGGTAGTGCTGGATGCGGTGTTTTCTGTCATCTACATCTTTGTGATGGGCATTTATAGCTGGCTGCTGACACTAGTCGCATTAGCAACAGTACCATTGTTCGCATTCCTTAATCTCATAGTGTCGCCCCTTATACGACGACAGCTGCAAGAAAAAGCCGAACGCAATGCCCAGACTCACTCTTATTTAGTGGAAGTGATGGCAGGGATACAAACAGTCAAGGCACAAAATTTGGAATTGCGTTCTCGTTGGCAATGGCAAGAACGCTATGCTCGCTATATAAGTGCTGGTTTCAAAACTATCTCTACCCAGACAACAGCTAGTTCTATCAGCAACTTCCTCAATAAGCTTTCTAGTCTTTTGGTGCTGTGGGTAGGAGCGTATCTTGTTCTCACAAGCAGTGGGAAATTCACTTTAGGACAACTCATTGCTTTTCGTATTATTTCCGGCTATGTGACTAGTCCCTTGTTACGACTTGTACAACTGTGGCAAAACTTTCAAGAAGTCGCTCTGTCACTACAACGTCTTAGCGATATTTTAGATACACCTTCAGAAACAGAAACCGACAAGCAAAATATCCTCATGCCCGCAATCACTGGTCATGTTCGTTATGAAAATGTCTCCTTTGGTTTCCGCGCTCATGGTCCACTCCAGTTGTGCAACATTAATTTCGATTTTCCTGCAGGTTGTTTCGTGGGTATTGTCGGTCAAAGTGGTTCGGGGAAAAGTACACTGCTAAAATTGCTACCCAGACTTTATGAACCCACATCAGGGAAAATTTTGATAGACGGTTATGATATCGGCAAAGTAGAACTTTACTCCCTGCGGCGTCAAATTGGAGTTGTGCTACAAGATACATTGCTATTTAACGGTACAGTCAGGGAAAACATAGCTTTAGCGTGTCCTGATGCTAGTGATGAGGAGATAATTAACGCGGCGAAAACTGCCTTTGCCCATGACTTTATTATGAACCTGCCTAATGGCTATAACACCTCTGTTGGCGAGCGAGGTTCAGCACTGTCTGGTGGACAAAGACAAAGGATTGCGATCGCCCGCACCGTCCTGCAAAACCCCCAACTGCTGATTTTAGACGAAGCCACCAGTGCCCTTGACTACAACTCCGAAGCACAAGTTTGTCATAACTTAGCCAAAGCTTTCCAAGAAAAAACAGTCTTTTTTATAACTCATCGACTCAGTACTATCCGCAATGCTGACACCATCTTAATGATGGATCGAGGTGCAGTAGTTGAACAAGGAACCCACTCAGAATTGATGGCGCTAAAAGGTTATTACTACTGTCTATATCAACAACAAGAAACACAGATTTAGTTAATGGCTAATGGCTAATGGCTAATGGCTAATGGCTAATAGCAATTAACAATTAACAATTAACAAAATTTTATGACTATTCAATACAACTTTGACCAACCCGTTCTTTTACAACAGTCTCCGACTTGGTCGCGGATTATAGCTTGGGGTATTGTTGGTGTCACTGCTTTTACTATAATTTGGGCTTCTGTCTTCAAAATTGATGAATCCATTCCTGTGAGTGGTAAGCTTGAACCGAAAGCACCAGTTACTGATATTCAGGCTCCCATTGGTGGTGTTGTGAAACTTATCCATGTTTATGAGGGTCAAGAAGTAAAAAAAGGTGAAGCACTGATTAGTCTGGAACAAACGACTTCTGAGGCGAAATTAGAATCATTGAAGAAAACTCGACTTGCTCGGTTGCAAGAAAAACTGGCTTTGGAGCAGGAAAACGAGTTTTACCGTCGCCAACTTAAAGGGTCTACTTCACCTCAGTTAGTTGCTCAACAGACTGCTCAATTGTCTATTTCTCCAGAACTAACTTCGTTGACGAAAAGTCGAGTTGCGATCGCTTCAGAAAACCAACTTTACCGAGCACAGTTAATTGGTTCTACTGCGGGAGTCACCTTTACAAAAGAGCAACAGTTGCGTTTACAAACTCGTCAGTTAGAATTACTGTCGCGCTTACAGGTTGCTGAACTTGAAATCAAACAAACACAAGAGCAATTGCGTCAAACTCAGCTACTGTTAGCTAGTGCAAAAAAGACTTTGGTTATTAATCAAGACATTCTCAACCGTCTAGAGTCGGTAGCAAGGGAGGGAGCGATTGCTCAGATACAGGTACTAAAACAGCAGCAGGATGTTGAAAGTAAACAGTCGGAAATTAATAGACTAACTAAAGAAGAACAACGATTCAAACTAGCGATCGCTCAAGCCCAACAAAAATTGAGAAATACCGCAGCACTTTCTCAAGAAGAATTACTAGCTCGTATTACTGCTAACGATAAAAGTATAGCCGAAATTGATAGTCAGTTAACCAAAGTTATTATAGATAACCAAAAGCGTATTTATGAGATAAATAGTCAGATAAGTCAAATCGATAGTGAGTTAAGTAAAGCGAAAGAAACCTTGAAGTATCAAAAAATATCATCTCCTGTGGATGGAATCGTTTTTGAACTGAAAGCTAAAACACCAGGGTTTGTCGCTAACTCCAGTGAACCTATTCTGAAAATTGTTCCTAAGGATAACCTCATCGCCAAAGTTTCTATCACAAACCGAGACATCGGTTTTGTAAGAGTAGGACAGACAGTTGATGTGCGAATTGATTCCTTCCCATTTCAACAGTATGGTGACATCAAAGGCGAACTCGTTTGGATAGGGTCTGATGCGTTACCTCCAGACGAAGTTCAATCTTACTATCGGTTTCCAGCAAAAGTCCGCTTGGATAAACAGGCTTTGTTAATGAGCGATCGTCAACTCCCCTTACAATCAGGTATGTCCATAAATGCGAATATTAAACTGCGTCAACGCACCATTATAAGTATTTTTACAGATTTTTTAGTGCAGAAAGCTGACACTTTAAAGTCTATCCGATGAAAATAAGGAATGGAAACCCCAACAGTTAGAAACCTGGTTTCGCGGAAAAAACCGGGTTTCTGTGACTTCAAATATTGTTAACCGAATAGTATGAGGACAAATCTTCTTTCTATATGATAAAAAATATAACAATTGAGATAATCATTTAACATAAATATGTTAAAATTCTAGAAAAATATACTTTTTATAATAATATTGATTAACTCTCTTCTTAAGATTACTCCCTTCAGTGCTATAACATTACCAATCTTCTTTTAAGGTAACCGTTCAGCCCTTAGCTATCAGCCATCAGCTTTTATAAGCTATAGAGATGTTTGATAAGGTGTCTGAAACGCCTAGAAAGTACCCGAAAACAGGTTTCAAAGCTGACTGCTGACTGCTAATAGCTGAACGCTCATAAAATTTTTTAATATCCAGTTTTGTGTACTAACTTCTAATTAAAAATTTTGACAAAACAGCCATATTTCTATAAAAAAGTTTACTGAAGGAGTCTGTATTTAGCATGAATATTCATCAATGCTGGTTCTTGCAACTAGGAATTGAATATCTTAGTACCTTAAGTACAGCCGTATTAGTGGCAATCACTTTCTTTTTAAATCCTGCTCTCGCTCAAATTACTGCAGATACCACTCTACCTATTAACTCCAAAATCACGCGAGAAGGCGACACCTTCAAAATTAATGGAGGAACTCAAGCAGGAAGTAACTTATTTCACAGTTTTCAAGAATTTTCTGTTCCAAATGGCACTACTGCTTTTTTTAACAACAATGTTGATATTCAAAACATAATTAGCCGTGTCACAGGTAAATCAATATCAAATATTGATGGAATAATTCAAGCTAATGATGCAGCTAACCTGTTTCTGATTAATCCAAATGGAATTATCTTTGGACCAAATGCTTCGTTAAATATTGGTGGTTCATTTATTGGTAGTACTGCGAATAGTCTAATATTTGCCGATGGCACATTCTTTAATACCACAGCTTCAAATACCTCACCATTATTAACAGTAAGCGTTCCTTTGGGATTGCAGTTCGGTTCAAATCCAAGCACAATTAAGGTAATAGGATCTGGGCATGATATTGACTATAATAATGGGAATATTGGGACAAAGGTTGCTATTGACACTACCGCAACTGGCTTGCAAGTTCAATCAGGACGAACTTTAGCATTAGTGGGAGGAAATATATTCCTTGACGGAGGTATTCTTAAGTCACCCGCAGGACGTATTGAAATAGTTGGTGTTGGTAGCAATCAAGTCGTGAATATTATTCCAACAAAAGAAGGCTGGAAATATAATGACGACGGAATCACCAGTTTTGGAGACATTCAGTTATCAGGAAAATCGTTCTTGCGTACCACAGGAAGTGGAGGTGGGGGAATTGCGATCGCTGGTAAAAACATCAGTGTCGCTCAACAATCAATTCTTCAAGCTGATACTGTAGGTGATAAAAATGGAGAAGGAATTAGCATTGTAGGCGATTCTATAGCTTTCAATGAATCTAATATTAGAGCAAACACTTACGGTTTGGGGAATAGTGGAGAAATAAACATTATTAACGTTACAGGTCCTTTAGTGATACAAAAGTCTGGTTTTAATACCAGCAGCTATGGTAGGGGTGACGCAGGAAAAATTAACATCGCTGCAAATTCTTTGTTACTTGAAGAAAACGTTGGAATTGGGAGTAAGGCAGAGAGGGGGAGTACAGGTAACGCCGGAGAAATCAACATTCGTGTTGCAGGTTCTATAGTGGGAAAAAACGCAGGTATAACTACAGATGCTTTTGGTACAGGGAGTAACGCGGGAAAAATTAATATCGCTGCAAATTCTTTGCAAGGAGAAGCTTTGGCAGTGTATAGTCGTGCGGAAAACACTGGTAAAGCCGGAGAGATTAATATTAATATTGTAGGCTCTTTCATTGGTCAAAATTCAACAACTGTAAATACTAATATCAATGGTGTAGGTAATGCAGGAAGAATTACCATAACGGCAAATTCTTTTCTGCTTGAAAATGGGGGTGGAATTTTTAGTCGTGCGGACGGAAAAGATAGCACAGGAAATGCTGGCGAAATTAACATTCATGTTGCAGACTCTTTTACATTAAAAGGATTAGCTATCTTAACTAACACAGAAGGTGCAGGTGATGCGGGAAAAATTAGTATAGCTGCAAAATCTTTTCTACTTCAACAAGGTGCCATTTTGAGCAGTACACAGGAAAATAGTACAGGTAACAGTGGAGAAATTAATATTCGAGTTACAGATTCTGTAGTCATAAAAGAAGCATCTGTAAGTACGAATACCTCAGGGGGGGGTAATGCAGGCAATATTAACATTCATGCAAATTCTTTTCTGCTTCAAAAAGCAGGAATCAATAGCGCTACGGGAGAATATAGTATAGGTAATGCCGGTGATATCAACATTAACGCTGCAGGCTCTTTCATAATCAATAAAGCTGGTATAAATACGGAGTCTTCAGGTACAGGTAATGCTGGACGAATAACTGTTGATGCTGAATCTTTAAAAATTAGTAATTTAGGTAATGATCAGCCTGGAGGAATTTTTGCCACCTCCACAACAGGTCAAGGTGGAGACATTCAGCTAAATATAGACGATTTACTTTTGTTGCGTGGTCCAAGTTCTATCTCCACGACTGCGGGAACGGAGCAAAACAGTACTAGTAACGGTGGTAACATTACTATACATACTCCCAAAGGCTTTATTGTCACAGTACCCAATGAAAACAGCGACATTACCGCTAACGCCTCTGGTGGTAGTGGTGGCAAAATAGTTATCAGATCTGCGGATTTATTTGGTATTGCGCCACTGACTCGACAAGAACTGGAGCGATTACGCCCTGGTGATTTAGATCCACGTCATTTACCATCAAACGACATTACAGCAATTTCACAGACAAATCCTTTTCTAAGCGGTATTGTAGAACTCAATAGACCCGATGTCGATATCAATCGAGGATTAGTCGAGCTACCCGTAAATTTAGTTGATGCTTCACAGCAAATTACTCAAGGTTGTACCCCAAGGAATGGACAAACCAGTCGTTTTGTCGCCACGGGACGCGGTGGTTTACCTTTGAGTCCAACCGAACTGTTGCGATCGCCCGCCATCATCACCGAATGGATAACTCTAGATGAGCAAACGGGTAACCAGGGACACAGGGAAGCAAAACTAACAGCATTATCAGAGCATTCCGATCGCGATTCTCAGCCAATAGTGGAAGCTCAGACATGGGTTATGGATAAGCAGGGCGATGTGTACTTAGTTGCCCAAGTTCCCAAATCTACTTTATCTTTCCAAAATACCCAATCGACTTCTTGTGTAAATGCTGATTAAGGAACTTCCGAATAAAAGAGTCTCCCACAATTTCTCGTGGTGCGGGCTAGAAGCCCGCATTGTCAAGAACGGGCGGGGACAATACTGCAAGAGATACGATATTCAAGGTACCTCAAACGCGCCAGAAACCCGGTTTCGTAATTTCCTCTTATAGCTGATAGTTGACCGCTCAAAGTATATATTATCAAGAACGGGCGGGGACGCCCTCACAGGTGTAGGTTTTTTACATATACATCTAGAACGGGTAAGACAAGGAAG
>JAWQFQ010000177.1:0-19774 GCA_035967975.1 Scytonema sp. PMC 1070.18 | reverse complement strand
GGGGATGTGAAATGTGCATGCTACTGACGAGAAGACTTTTAAAACATCCTCTAAGCCAGAAATTTATTTCTTGGCTCAGAAATTATCCGAGTTGACAATGGAGTTATAAAGTGTCCCTGATTTGCACTATTTACCCTAACGAAATTATTCATCAAATCAAGCTTTATTGCCAAATTCCTACAATTGTTGAGAGTATTCTCACGCGCAAAATTGTTATGTGTGCAGCACAAGAAGCAGGCATTAAAGCAGAGCTATCAGAACTTCAGCAAGCAGCGGACAGCTTGCGGTTAATGAGCAATCTTCGGAGTGCTGACGCTACTTGGACGTGGTTACAAAAACATCATCTCTCTTTAGATGATTTTGAAGAGTTGGTTTATCATACTGTCATTTCTTCAAAGTTGACCGAACATTTATTTGCCGACAAAGTTGAACAGTTTTTTGTTGAACATCAATTAGATTATGCACAAGTAGTTATGTATGAAGTGGTTTTGGATGAGTTAGACTTAGCGATGGAACTGTTTTATGCAATGACTGAAGGTGAAATAAGTTTTCCTGGGGTAGCTCACCAATATATTCAGGATACTGAAACTCGCCGCTGTGGAGGATATAAAGGAGCGCTGAGTCGAACAGATTTAAAACCAGAAATATCAGCCGCTGTATTTGTCGCAACTCCGCCCCAGATTCTTAAACCAATTGTGACCTCTAAGGGAGTACATTTGATTTTTGTTGAGGAGATTATCATACCACAATTAGATGAAGTGCTACGCTCAAAAATTTTCTCAATCTTGTTTTCTGATTGGCTAAAGCTACAAGTTGAGCAATTGGAAGTTGAAATTGTTCTTAACTAAAAATAGTGAGGCTTTCATCCCAAGAAAATCAACGCCATTGCTGATATAAGTGATGGCAATATTTGTTGGTTAATGATAGTTGAGGTCTTAGAGGTTGTTTGAAAAGTGGTTGGCTGTGATTTTAGGCACTTATTTATCCCCCCTAGCCCCCCTTAAAAAGGGGGGAAATACTCTAACTGTCCCCCTTTTTAAGGGGGATTTAGGGGGATATTGATTATGATTGCTACTGATGAAAGGACTTTTCAAACATCCTCTTAGAAACCCGGTTTCTTAAAGAAACCGGGTTTCTCGTTTTCGCATTAACCGAGTAGTATTGCCATAGATACAACGAAGCAACCCCCCTTGATAGGGAGGTTACTTAAGGTATAATATGTAACCTAAATAAGTGACTAAAAGCGTAGGATTTCTCGCTCGTAATTTTCTGGACTTGGTTCGATTTCCCATACTAACCCTTCTCCCGGTTGCTCAAAAGCTACATCAATGTAAAGCTGGTCAACAGGCGCTACTGCTGTATCTTCGTTATTGGCAAATGGCTGTAAATCTTCCATGAGAAGTCTCAATTTAAACCCAGTGGGAATTTGTCTACCTAAACCGGCACGTAGTTCAATGCGCCATCTATAATCTTCTGGTCTTCCTAAGGGCTGTATTCTTAATTCATAGGGTTGACCTGCTATGTTTAATCGTCGGGATAGAATGAGCTGCGATCGCATTTGTTCAAGTCCTCGTCCTCCTGCAAGACCGGATTCAAGTTCCATCCGTCCCCAGCCGACTTGTTGTGCTAAATCTGATACTCCAGAACTCAACCACCGCACTAGAGACCATTGCTCTTGCAATCCCTGACGGAGTTCGTATAACCGCTGTCTCCAACCGCTATGTTCTAGTAATGCTCCCCAAATCTGGAATGGGACTGCTAATCTTGGTGTTTTTACTGAGGTATTTCCCAATCTCTGTAGCATATTTTCTGCTCGTTCTATTGGTAGGGTTTGAAGGGGGGCGATCGCAACGCGAGTAGATTCGTTTGGGCAAAGTTGACGTGTTACCCATAATACGTTTAAATCTGGAATTAGGGCTTCCTCATCTAAAGAATAAATGCGATCGCCTGCATCATAGCGACCCTGAGTTTTGAGTTTCTCATGGGTGGTGTAGCCCACGATTCTTATCCAGCCCTCGTCGGTATTGACTTGTACCCCTAAGTAATAATCCGCCGCCCAAGTCGGAATATCTACCCATTCTTGGGGAACGTGCAGTTCGTTCATAGAAATTTCTTCAGTCGGAATTAAGACCAGTCGTGTTGTTCCCCAAACAACAGCGGTACCATTCACCACTTCCCAAATGCTTTTTTGAGCGGTCATACTGGGTGAAGGAGTCGCTTTGGGTGCATGCTCCTCTTGCAACCAGGGAAGAAAAGTACCGAGACAGATTTGATTGAGATAAGCATTCCAGCGTCGGCTTGGAGTTGAAAAAGCTTGGCTGTGTTGGCTTGCTTGTATTTGAACTACTTCCGGTATCTCCAAGCATAACTGGGTTGGGTCGGCAAATGCAACTAAAGCTGAATCAAAAGTCATGTTAGCTACTCCTATGACGAAGGAAGATGGCTGTAGTAAGCTTGTAACCACTCCTCCATAATTGTGTTTATATACTTGATTACCTCTGAGTTTAGAGAAATATGCAGATGCTCTTTAGCCCAAGTCGCCAATTCTTTGAGTAAAACCTCTCTCGACTTTGTCAGTCGGCGAGAAACTGTATACTGCTTCATCCCCAGCTGTTGTGCTATTTGCTGCTGTTTCATCCCTTGCGTATAATAGTATTGCAAGATTGCCTGCCCTTCTTTGTCCAGTTTGGCAATTGATGCTTGGAGTACAGTGTTGATTTGTTCTTGTTGCGATCGCCTGTTCTGTTCTTCTTCTCGAGCAATAATTTCTGTAAATAATGATTCCTGTGCTAATTGCGGTAAATTATCTATTAATTCCCCTGTGGACTGCTCTCCTTTAGGGGCATTGAGCGAGGTAAAGCTTGGATACAGATAAGTCCGCACCGCCTTTGCACAAGCAGTTAAACTCTTTTCTATAGTTTCCGGAGTTGATTCTGGTCCTGGTGGATTCAGTTGGCTGAGACGTTCGCTATTATAGAGTGAAGCAATGGCATTCCAGACTGCTTCATCTGGTTTTTGAGGAAGTTTGGGACTGCTACCGGATGGAACTTGTGGCACGTACTCAGTTTGAAAACACTTCCAAGCTAATACGTAGCTTGACGTTTTCTCTTGAGAAATTCCGGCATTGTATAGCGACTCCACAAATTGCTTCCGGCTGATTTTGCGTAACAATTTCCAGTTGGTACAAATATCAACTTCCCGCTGCTGACGTAAAATTTCTTTAAGTTCTCTATTGAAAACAGCACTAGCATAATTGCTAAGATTGAAGCCCATGTCGGGCTTAAACCCTTTCAATATTTTATTGACTCTTATTATCACCATCTGAAAACAATCAGATAGGGTATATTGCACCGTGGAAAAGCTAGTCAGTGTTTTTTGCACCGCCCAATAGCACACTTCCTGCAAATAAGCAGACAGATGTGCTTCCGCCAACCCCGCAGGCTCTTTTTGCCATATTTTATACCAGTAAATCACCCAAAAGTTTTCAGAAGTTTCCGGTTGAGATTGGTTAGACTGGCAAGAGAGCATACTCCGGCGCAGCTTTGGATCAGTTGCCCAACCACTTACCCTGTCTCCATCAAATTGCAGGAAAGTCGAAAAGACTTCAATAATGCTTTGGCGGGAACGCATGAATAATAAGTGTTGTATAAAGTTTTCAGGGATTTAAGTTTTCGACAATACTCAGTGTTATCTAGAGAGCCGTTGTTAAGTTGAGACTTTCAAGGTATACACTTGAGGTATTAATGCATTAAATAGCAAAAAATGGGATTTCGTTAATATATTTTTACCTCATACAAGCTTCAAACATTACGAGCTGGATAATTTTTTGTAAGCTTTTGTAACTTTTGCGGAATACTTAAAATTCAGCTTGAGTATTAAGTATAGGAGGTAGAAGTGGACAACTTATCTTCCAAAAGATCCAGATTGTCAAAATCCTGCCACCCAAGGAGTAAGAGGATGACCGGAAGGTTGATGTCATAAAAAATACTCAACTTTTGTCATTCATACTTTAGTTAAGAAACGTCATCCTTAATATATAGCTATAATTTAACTGTATATTTACTGAAATGTTTTCCAGTTGTATTCTAATACTATCCCAAAGCTAGGAGTGATTCTGGAAAAACAATGTTCGGTGTGAAAGCCGAACAGTATCATTTGCTTTCTGCCAAAGGTAAGTAAACCAAGTCTTCTAGAGTCGCTTTTATCAGTTGCCAATTGGCTTGGCTTAATGACAAAGAACTGATTATCAAAGCTGCTTTCACATTAAGGTACGGAAAGATGTCTCCACTCGGTGTTGGTAATAGCCATTCTGCTCATACTCTAAAAACAGGGGAAGCCAAGCTTTGGGTTTTTTTAGTGGGAGTCAACCATTATAACGATCCAAACCTGCCCTCTTTACGCTATCCTGCTCTAGACAGCCAAGGACTTGGAGAAGCATTGGCAAAGGCAACCCAAGGTTTTCCCAACAAAGAAGTCATTCTTCATAACGACTTTGCGGCATTGTCCCCCAATTTGGAAACAATTCGGGCAAGTTTGCGAAAATTGGTCGCGCAAACGCGATCGCAGGATACTATCCTGTTGTACTTTTCCGGACACGGGATGCTAGAACAGAAGACGCAACAGGCTTTCTTGTGTTTGGCGGATACTCAGAAAGATAACCTGCTGACGACAGGGTTAGCATTACAAGAACTGTTACAAATCTTAAGCGCGAGTTCTGCCCACCAGCAGCTACTTTGTCTGGATACTTGTCATAGTGGCGACATGGTATTAGTTGGGTCAAGGGACGCTCAAAGCAATTGGTCTCCAGCACTCAATCCCACACCGCAAGTGCTAGAAGTCTTGCGGAAACGCGCCTCTCAAAGTAAAGGATTTTGTGCTTTGCTGTCTTGCGACCAAGGACAAAAATCATGGGAGTTTCCAGAACTTGGACATGGAGTTTTTACTTATTACTTAATGCGGGGACTGTTGGGTGAAGCATCAGACTCACAGGGCGTTATCGAAGCAGACGCACTATATAAGTATGTATACCGTCAGACAACACGATACATTGATAAAAAAAATCAGCAGCTGCGTCTGATCAATCAGCAAAAACTGAGTCGAGGGGAAGCCCAACTCCACCCCGAATATCCCCTGCAAACTCCCAAACGGATTGTCGAAGGGGTAGGAGAATTAATTCTTGGGTTTAAGACACCAACCCATGCTGAAGTTCGACCCGTGCGACGGGGAATGGTCATTGATAGTTTGTCTCACAGCAAATCCTCTCGTTCCCGAGTCTTAAGTAGAGTGCTGCGTAAGGCGGGAGGTTTTGAGCTGGAGTACTTCCCCCAAAACGAAAAAACTTGGTCAGATGTCAAGGAAGCAATCCAATTATGTCTGAGACAGAGTGTGACGGTAGGTATTTCTCTCAATAACACCCAAGGAATCAAACAAACAGTCACAACATTGTTATATTTACGGGGACGGATTGAGGAGAGCCAAGATGGAGAATCTTGGTTGATTTTGGGAGGTGAAGTAAAAATTAGCCGTTCTTGGTTAAGACAGGAACTGCGTCGTTCTTCAAAAAATCATCAACAAATTGTGATCTTGGATTGTCCTGGAGCCACTTGTCTAGAAGACTGGATAGAAGATTTACAACTAGGTTCCGAACAAGGGTTGTGTTTGATAGCAGCCGCAGCTTCGCCAGCAGAACCAGAAATCTTTCCTCAGATTTTATTTGATACACTAGCCATTGCAGATCCCAATGTTGGTTTACCAATTGCTGGATGGGTTGGTCAGTTGCAACCCCTTGTAGACGAAAAGGGAATCCCATTCCATGTTTGGCTATCATCAGCACCCGGAGTTATTGATATATTACCCGGTAACGCCGCCCCAGCATTCTATGAAATGGAAAACTTGGAAAATTGGGAAATGGAAACGGGTATCCTTTCTGGGATTCCCAATTACCCCACTCTCAAGGACAGACCCAGTCCTTCCATTTCCCAAACCCCTCAAATCCCAAAACTTCCAAAGCCTTCCGTTCCTGAACCTGTCCGGTCTTCAGATTTGAACAACACCGAACCTGATTCCTTTTTGTTTGTTGTCTCAGAATTGCAAGCCCAACTCGAACAGTTGCTAATAGGACTTGTAGGACCGATCGCCCGAACTTTATTACGCAAAGTTTTGGTAAAAGTCACCAGCCCAGAAGAACTGCTTGAGAAGTTGGCTCAAAATGTACCACCACACCAAAGGACCAAGTTCGAGGAGCAAGCAAAGTCAATTTTACAGGGATACACTGTTGCACCTCAAACAAGGTCAGCGGTAGTGAATGTTCCCAAGCCAGAAAACCAAGTCGTTGCTGCTGACAAAAAATTTCTGAGTCAATGCGAACAAGATTTGGCTTATTTTGTCGGTCCTATTGCTGCTTTTCTGATTAAAAAGACTTTGAAGTCTCAACCCCAAATTTCTCCCACGGAACTGGTCAACAAGCTAGCAGAAAAGATTCCCGACCCTCAACAGGCTGAGGAATTTAAGAAACGTTTAGCGATGTAGGGCAATCAGCATTCAGCATTCAGCATTTAGCATTCAGCTTTTTAACAATGTTAAAGTCTTAATGTTAGATTCTTCAAGCTGATAGCTGACCGCTGATAGCTGACTGCTGATAGCTTTTTATCCACCACGAGTTTGGTTAAGCATATTTAAGGCAATTTCAAGACTGTGCTTCATACGGTTAAAAGCTGCTGCTAAAGACCCGATTTCATCATTTGATTGTTTGCCAAAATCAGAACTCATATCGCCTGTGCTCACTTTTTCAGCAACTCTAGCCATTTTCTTAATACGTTCAATGACTGTTCTTCTCAATAGGAAGTTGATGGCAATCAGAATCGTAGCAAAAGCACTTATTAAAATAAATAGCAATAAGAATACAGACTTTTGAGCGCTATCAAAGACTTGAGCGGCTGGAACATACATGATTTGTGCAGCAACGATTTCATTGAGCTTCCAACCAAATCCATTTTGGCTACCATAGCTTGCTATTAGGCTTTTCGGAGCAACATCAGGAGTCGAATGGCACTGCAAACAACTCTCTCGCGTCACAGCAAGAGGACGGGCAATAAAAAAATATCTTCCTTCAGGAAATTGGCGAAAATCTGAAATTTCTTTAGTCTTCGCATCTCTGCGAAATCGCTTGACAATTTCCGCTTCAAAACTATCAGCTTTATCTCGTAAGTTTGTTGGATTCAGAGTGGCTTCTCTATAAAAGAAATTTTTATAAGCCGCGTTACGACTCAAATCTTCAAAAACTTTGATAGCAGAGAAAGCTGGTACTGTTTCTGGAATAAAAGCAGCATCAGTTTTTAAACGAGGTTCCAATAGAGGATTAATGCGGCTATCAGTATAGTTTCTGACAGAGTTCATTGCTTGAATCAAAATCTCGGCTTTAGTACTCACTTGTTCTACAGCATTTTGCTGAAGTAGCTGTGATGCAACAACACCGCTCATGATAATGCCGATCGCAAAAACGAGCGAAAACAGTAGATTAATCTTAGTTCCTAGTTTCATAAATAACTTATTAAAAATAAAACCAAAGCAGTATACTTTTATATAAATATATTACCAGAAACGGCTACTTTTTTATGTTACACTCTCAAAGGAAAAGAGGAGAATCTTAAACATAATTTAATGATCCTTTTATTGATATCAAGAAACAAATGTTCAAAACAGCAGGGTTGATAGCAAGCACAGTATTATTTCTGGGGGTCGTCCTTATATCTTTTGTCCTTTCTTCTTGTGGTACGAGTTCAACACTCACTCAAGGAGAAAGGTTAAGCATTGGTGTTATTAGCTATGAGAAAGGAACACAAATAGTTGACCAATTTACACGCTTTCAAACTTATTTGGCTGAAAAAACAGGATCTCGTGTTGAGCTTGAACCCGCATTTAATGAGAACCTAGCTATTGAGCGCATTAAAGAAGGAACTTGGTCATTGGTCTTTGCTCCCCCCGGCTTGGCGGCGCTTGCTATGGCTCGATATCAGTATTCAGCGATTTTTTCTCTAACAGACATTGGTAATTTAAACTCTTTGTTAGTTGTTCGTCAAGACAGTTCTATCCGCGAAGTCAAAGATTTACAGAATAAAAATGTGGCTTTAGGTCAACCAGGTTCGGCAACTGGTTATTATTTACCTTTATATAACCTTTACGGTTTAACTTTGGCTGGAATTGAATTTGCGCCAACACCCAAAACAACACTGGAATGGGTGGAGAAAGGAAAAGTGGCGGCTGGTGCTGTATCCAACGAACAATTTAATCTTTACAGCCCGCAATTGGGGACGAATTTATTCCGTGTGCTACCCACTGATACTCAAAATGTACCATCTGGTGTTGTTTTGGTAGGACCATCTGTAGATCGCAACCGCCAAGAATTTATTCGTAGAATTATGCGTACAGCTCCCTCAATCGTCACCCAACAAGCTGGATACTTACCCAATGGACAACTACCAGATTACCGATATATGACTTCTGTTGTAGAGCGAGTGAGTTCAATTGCCAATAAATTACGATCTCAACCAGTTCAATTGTATTAATGATAAGCTTATACAAAAATTTCATGAACAACTCATGTTTTTTCTCCGTACTTTAACATTTATTTACAAATCTTTTGTTATATTAAACTAGCAGCTTGCTTAACTAGAGTTAGCTAAAGTTAAATTGCTGACGGATATGCTGTCAGCAATCCTTGGATTCAATCCGGGGGCTTCTCCAGACGGAGACGCTGAGCGAACAGCAAATGTTGACCTCCGTAGTCTGACGACTCACGGTTTCCACACTCCCGAAAATTTTTAGATGATTACAGTAATTGACTCTAGCAACTGGCCACAAGAAAGCCGTTATAGTAGTCGGGGCAGCGTTTATTTGTATGCGCCAATGGTAAACTTCAACGAAATGGCAGAAGTTGGCGACACTCCCCCCTGATGTGCTGTCTTTGTTTGTTATCTCCATCATGTATTCAAGATTGACATCAGTTTAGAAGCTCTTACGTTGCAGAATTTAATTAAGCATATAGCAGTCCTAGGTAAAATGTAAACTTTTGGTGAAGATTGCTAATAGCTAATAGCTAATGCTTAAAAAGCAATTAACTTTTTAGCAATCAAAATCTTTTTACGAAGCATCTAAGCTTGCTCTATTCTCTGAATATCGGTACATTAGTCACCCATTAAGGTAAAAGTCCTGGAATAATTGAGTTTAGAGACGCGAAATTGCACTTTGTGCCGCTTTGTTAATATGCCTCTACAAAGAAGCCGGATTGTCGGGATGAGTGTAGCAACGCTTAAAATTTTTAGTTTGAGGATACGCAAGACTTTTGCAAAAAAAGTCTATTGATCGCAGCAGTTGTTTCTAAGCAATCTGCATGGTGTTATTAACAAGTACGTCTTTCAGTCCTAAAGATAGGTTTTCTGATTTTGCCAACAAAATTTGAGCAATTTTGCTTGGTATAACCATCTAACACCATTTGAGTTTTTTACTCTTCCAAATGCAGTTATAGAGATTGTAAAATTATGAAACACGAAACATCTTCCATCAATTGGAAACGAATACAACAAGGGTTTTTAACCTTCTTAATAGGTAGTATTCCAACACAAATTGTGGGCGGTAGGTTACGAAATCTGTTTTATCGGCCTATTTTTGCCCGTTTAGGTAGTTCAGTTTTTATCCAACACGGAGTTACGTTTTGTAACACTCATAATATGGAAATTGGAAATGGAGCATATATCTTACAGGGTGTTCGTCTAAACGCAAAAGGACATCCAAATAATAAACTTGTTATAGGAGATGGGGTTGTGCTTGAGCATGGTTTTGATGTTAGGGCGATGCACAACACGTGTATCCATATCGAGCAAAAAACATATATCGGTCCCTATGTTTGTTTAGCAGGTCCCGGAGATATCCAAATAGGCAAAAACTGTCTGATTGCACCTCATGTTGGAATATTTGCCAACAATCACATTTTTGATGACCCGACACGGATTATTGAAGACCAAGGTGTCACTCGTCAAGGAATTAAAATTGGGGATGACTGTTGGTTGGGTCATGGGGTCACTGTATTGGATGGGGTTATCATTGGTGAAGGCTGTGTTGTTGGTGCGGGATCGGTTGTAGCGAAAGATTTACCTCCCTACTCAGTAGCTGTGGGTGTACCAGCACGAGTTGTTAAAAGCCGTGAGCAAACCGATCAAGCAAAATCTTCTGTGCTAACTCAGTCAAATTAAATGCACAGAATATAGGGTATGGGGTGTGAGGACGCATTAGGGGCTTCCAAGAAATAAATTAACCCGGCATGTGGGGTGGGCGTCCTCGCCCGCTTCCCCTCAGTAACGGCTTGTGTCGCCACAAGAGATTTTTGGATACTTTTCTCTTTGGAAGTCCCGTTAATCTACATAAAACGCGCAATCCTTATCACCGCTTCTAACCCATTGCCTATTGCCCATTGCCCATTGCCTATTGCCCATTGCCCATTGCCTGCCCATTGCCCATTGCCTATTGCCCATTGCCCATTGCCTATTGCCCATTGCCCATTGCCTATTGCCCATTGCCCCTAAGCTGTATTGTATCCCGAACTAATTGCGCCAATTTTTCTGCGCTATCGGGAACAGCAACAGACTTCGCTGCTTTCCCCATACTCTGCAATTCCTCAGGATTGTGCAACAAATCTAAAACCTTTTTTTGTAGTATCTCAGGTGTCAAATCCGATTGTTTAAACACGATCGCCCCATTAACAGAGGTAAAAACTTTTGCGTTGTAAGTTTGATGGTCTTCTGCTGCAAATGGATAAGGAATTAATATGGCTGGCGTTCCGCATACTGCCAATTCCGTTAAACTACCGGCTCCAGAACGAGTTATTGCCAAGTTTGCCCGTTGCAAGAGCGCAGCCATATTATTGTAAAAATGTAAACAAATATACTGGGGATGCTTCAGAGTTTCTGCTTCTGGATCTTTGTCACCAGTTAAATGTACAACCCACGCACCAGCATCAAACCAAGCATTTGCACATTGACGGACTAGTTTGTTAATTGCGACTGCGCCTTGGCTACCACCAAAGACAACAATTAAAGGGACTCCCTCAGGAACGGATAAGTCTAAAGACGCTTCAGTTCCTTCGTCTAAAAATTGAGAACGGACAGGAGTGCCGGTGAATACCGTTTTAGCTTTGGGTAAATACTGGCTTGCTACCTCAAAACCGATCGCCACCACATTACACCAAGGTCCAAAAAAGCGCGTGACTTTTCCCGGTAAAGCATTGGATTCATGAAAAATTACAGGTAAACCTAAAGAACGGGCTGCGATCGCCGCAGGTCCTGCAATGTAACCCCCTGTGGTAAATACTCCCTGAAATTTTCCCTCT
Source organism: Scytonema sp. PMC 1070.18 (assembly GCA_035967975.1). GTDB lineage: Bacteria > Cyanobacteriota > Cyanobacteriia > Cyanobacteriales > Nostocaceae > Scytonema. The sequence goes on along the minus strand of JAWQFQ010000177.1, from coordinate 8,394 downwards.
CTTAAAATTTTCCTAACTTTAAGTACAGAACTAATAAGCTTTGTTAATACTAAAAACGATGCCAGTCCAAACCCTTGCTGGAACCCTTCAACTGCAATAGTATTCAAGGGATACTGCTTGGGAACAAGCTGTGTTTCTAAACGATTCGGGACACCCAGCCATTCTATTTGATAATCTGGCAAGTGTTCAGCAAGTGCGATCGCTGGAAATAAGTGTCCACCAGTCCCACTAGCAGCTATAAGTAATCGTATAGGAGTGTGTGCCATCAACCCTTTCCCCTAAAAGCGCGTATTAAATCAGTGAACAGTAAACAGTTATCAGTTATCAAGCCTACTCCATGAGCATCGTGAAAAGACCATTTCCCAGTCATAAACCTGATAACTGATAACTGTGAAACAACTTTCCTACCTACTGTAGTCAAATTGCCGATTAACCACTCACCAATGCGTAATTTTGTGACCTCACTACTCAGACGCCAACCACAGTTGCAACCCAATCGCTTACTAGCAGTCTCCCTACTAACACTCAGCTTGTTAACTGGCTTAAAATGCGCCCAAGCTAGTACACCCGACAATGCACCCCCAGCAGTGAAAAATCTTGTAACACAAGTGGATACTGCTGCAAGTCGGGGTGATGTCAAAGGAGTGATCCAGTTCTACAGCCCCAACTTTATCCAAGCTGATGGTTTAACCCGCCAAAACATGGCAAAAGCTTTAACTTCGCTGTGGCAACGGTACCCAAACATAAAATACAATACCCAGCTACAATCTTGGAAATCTCAAGGCAATGCTATCATTGCTGAAACAGTCACCAATATTACGGGTGCGCCCTCCGCTCAGAATGATAACCTAGCTCTCAATGCCACAATTAGATCGCGCCAACGTATTGTTGGTGGCAAAATTGTTGGTCAGGAAATTCTGTCGGAACGTACTCAACTCACCTCTGGTACCAATCCACCTAAGATAAATTTCAATTTACCCCAACAAGTTAAAGTCGGTCAGCAGTATAATTTTGATGCAATCGTCCAAGAACCTCTCGGTGATGATTATCTCTTGGGAGCAGCTCTGGAAGAACCTATCAAGCCAGAAAAATTCCTCAGCTCCACAAAGGTAGACTTGGAATTACTGTCCTCAGGCGGACTTTTTAAAGTTGGACGCGCACCAACCACTCCCGGTAATCAATGGATTTCTGCGGTGATCATGCGGGGTAATGGTATGACAATGATTACTCAGCGTTTGCGGGTCGTCAAGAAATGAATTATGAATTATGAATTATGAATTATGAAATTTTTGAGAATTTATGATTTATAATTCATAGTCAAGAATTTTTCACTACCAATGTTTTCGATTGAGAATCAAATTGTTTTAATTACTGGTGCAAGCAGTGGGATCGGTGCTGCTTGCGCTAAGCTTTTCGCACAAGCAGGTGCAAAACTGATTCTAGCCGCACGACGACTGGAACGCTTACAACAATTGGTAGAGGAAGTTGTAGAGTCGCATCAAGGTGCATCATCTGTACAAATCCATTTGTTGGAACTAGATGTACGCGATCGCAATGCAGTAGAAGCAGCAATTGCTAGCTTACCTCCCTCTTGGTCAGATATAGATATTCTTATTAACAATGCTGGTTTGAGTCGCGGATTAGATAAGGTTCATGAAGCAAATATCCAAGACTGGGAGGAAATGATTGATACTAACATCAAAGGGTTGCTCTACCTGACTCGGTTTGTGGTTCCGGGAATGGTAAATCGCGATCGCGGTCATGTGGTCAATATTGGTTCCATTGCTGGACATCAAACCTATCCTGGTGGTAATGTCTACTGTGGAACCAAAGCTGCGGTGAAAGCTATTACCGAAGGCTTAAAACAAGATTTATTAGGAACCCCAATCCGAGTCACATCTGTCGATCCCGGTATGGTAGAAACAGAATTTAGCGAAGTGCGCTTTCATGGAGATAGAGATCGTGCTCAAAAGGTCTATCAAGGACTCACTCCTCTGACACCTGATGATGTTGCTGATGTCGTTCTTTTCTGCGTCACTAGACCCGCTCATGTCAATATTAACGAAATCATACTCATGCCGGTTGACCAAGCAAGTGCCATTTTAGTCAATCGTAAAAGCTAATACTTATAGATATGCCCCCTAGCAGACGGAAAAAATCTGAAGCCACCAATCAGGATACCAAGGAACTACAACTCAAAGAAGTTGCGGTCAAATCTAAATTTATCGATTCCCGTCTGATTTCTCAAGCAGAGGACATTGAAAAACAAAACCCTAACTTATCGGTTTTAGCAGCACGTCAATTCTGCTGTAAACTTCTGCAAATACCAGTGGAGGTCGTGGTTAGCAGAGAGCAAAAATTTAATGTTCTTGAAGAATTTATCCTCCGTGCAAGTATTGAATTTACACCTCCTCCAACTGTTGAAGAATTGGCAAATGTCCTGGGATTAGATACTGTCTTCGTAAAAGGTACTGCTGACCATTTAGAAAGCTTGAAGATTCTGGAAGTTTCATCGAAAGGCGAAATTCATATTTCACATAGCGGGCTCAAATTATACAACAAGGGAAGTGTTCCTGTCAAAGAAGACATCAAAGAGATTTATGCGATCGTAAATCCATTTCAAGAAAACATAACCTTTCAATTTGAACCTTTACCAGAAGAAACAGTAAATTTACCAGATTTAGCAGAATTCGTTCTGTACGAATATCCCAATCTTGAAGAGTTAACAATAACTGATATTCAGCAACTCACTCAATCGTCTGCATTAGGGCTTCACATACCAGAAGAAGGGAAAATGATTACCAATTTCCAGATATCTGGAAAACCTATTAATTGTTGGCGAGCTATCTCAATCTTTATTTTACTTGTATCAGGGGAAAGCCAATATAAAATCCAACTCCGACAAGGTCCACAAATTTTAGAAAAAGCTTCAAACTGGTTGACAGAATTAGAATTTCAACAAAAAGTTTGTCTGAAGGATTTGTGCCAATTAACAGAACCAACCTACCCTGTGGTAACGCGAAAAACAAGGAAAAGAAAAAGCGAAAATAAGTAGGTATGCTAATGGCTAATGGCTAAGGGCTAATGGCTAAGGGCTAAGGGCTAATGGCTAAGGGCTAAGGGCTAATGGCAACTAACAATCAACAATTAGCAATTAGCAATTAGCAATCAACAATTAGCCATTAGCTAAGACTCTTAACTCCCAGTATTTCCTTGTAGATTTTCTGGTACCGTTTCTGGGATAGTCCAGTAATAGACTGTTCTACCATCAACTTGGATTGTTTTTTCAGGTTTCCAGTCACCCATGTCAAAAGCATGGGATACAATACGGGTACCTGGTTTTAGCTGCTTAAATAGTTGGGAGCGCAGCTTGACATTGAGTTCAGGAAGCAGGTAAAGGGTGACGACTGTTGCCTCACTAAAGTCAGAGGTGAAAAGGTCTTCCTGACGGAAGGTGACTTTATCGGTAACCCCTGCCTTTTTGGCATTTTCGTTTGCTTCTTTAATACGTTCTGGGTCAATATCTATACCAACAGCACGTTGTACGCCGTATTTCTGGATTGCGGTGATAGGAATTCGCCCATCCCCACTACCAAGGTCATAAAGAATATCATTCTTAGACACATTGGCAACTTTCAGCATTTGATCCACAACTTCTGGTGGCGTTGGGACATAAACAACGTCAGGCTTCCGTTGTTCTGTTTCCGTTGTAGGAGAGGACTGCTGAACTTGTACAGTAGAAGGAGAGGTCTCGCCTTGTTCCTGAGTACTGACTTCCTGTTGCTGAGCACAACCAGCTAGTGCAAGACTACCTACACTGATGGCTGTCAACAATAATTTGAAGAATGGTTTTGATTGCATGACATCTTTCTCCATTCGCTAGAGGTTTGTGGACGTAGAACGTTCACGGTCGAGTAAGAGCAAGGGAATACCGATTAATAGAATGACTACACCAGTAATGCCGCCAATACCAGCGTAAGTTAGACTTGAGTAAAGTAGGTATCCGCAAATGGCACAAAACAGTAATGGTGTAAGGGGGTAAGCTGGTACTCGGAAAGGGCGCGGGACATCTGCTTCTTTTGATCGCAATACCAATAGGGCGGCTCCAGAGAGTAGAAAGAAGAACCAGAACACAGGAGCAGTATAATCCACCATTGTTTCAAAACCTTTGCGGGTTAAAGCACCGAGAATAACCAGCCCCAAAGAAATAGCACCCTGAACGACAAGAGCATTAATGGGAGTACTACCCCGTTCTTGCCAACGCCCCATAAAAGAGAACATGGAAAAATCTTGCCCAAAAGCGTAATTGGTACGCGCACCAGTAAAAATGGTAGCGTTAGCAGCACCCAAAGCGGACAATGCAACTAGGAAACTGACAAATCTTGCTCCATTTTCTCCTAAAACGCTACGCATCAAATCAGCAGCTGGCGCTTCTGACCCTGCTAATCCTACTAGTCCTAAACCTTTGAGATATGCTAGGTTGATCAGCAGATAAATCACCGTCACAGCAGCTATACCCCCTAGCAACACCCGTACCATATTCCGCTTACCTTGACGAACTTCTGCTGAGATATAAGCAGCTTCGTTCCACCCACCGTAGGTAAGCAGCACAAAAATCATTGCTAGCCCCAAGGTTGTTTGAGGTACAGGTGCTGGTGAACTCTCTACTGGCAAAGGTTTGATAGCGGAGATACCAGCAATGGAAACAAGCAGCAATCCCAGAATTTTTGCCACGGTTAACCAGTTCTGCGTCCACTTGCCCTGCTGAACACCAAGTATGTTCAATCCCGTTAGGCAAACAACCACCATCGTAGCGTATATTGCTGGAGAGAACTCACCCAAACGCAGCAACTGAGAAGCATAATCTCCAAATACAAACGCCATAATCACGATGGAACCTGTTTGTATAACTGTCATCCTTGCCCAAGCAAACAAAAATGCAGGAATTTTACCGAAGGCACGTAGTAAATAATAGTAGGTTCCACCAGCATGGGGATAAGCCGTCGTCAACTCGGCGTAGCAAAGAGCCCCAATAAAAGACATAACTCCACCCAGTAACCAAGCTAACAGTGCTATACCTGCACTTTCCGTATTTTTTGCTACTAAGGCTGGAGTTTGAAAAATGCCTGCTCCTATTACCATTCCCACAATTAAAGCAATAGCGTCAATGGTTGAAAGTGTAGGCTTTGGCACTGTTACTTTTGTTGTCATAAAATAAATGACTTGAAAGGATGGTGAAGTATAAAGTCTTGTTCGCTAATTTAACGCTTTACTCAGTGTGGTTAAGTTCTATGAATTGAACGTGAAGACTTTATGAATTTTTTTTTATGTTTATTTTATACTGTCCCTAAGGATTAATAGGATGATCCTTATCTTCAATGGAGGAGTCCACAGGTTCTTCAATGACTTCTTCAGGTTGAGCTGCTTCGCCAATCAGCACAAACTCCCTTTCTCGTCTGTCCTCGTTACTCCATCCGTCCAAAACATCTCTAATTAAGACTTCTTGCATCCAAATTTTCGCTACAACAGTTAGGGGTAGTGCGAGAAATAATCCCAGGAATCCAAAAAATGTGACGAAAAACAACTGGGAGATTAAGGTGATGGCTGGGAGTAGAGACACTTGCTGCGCCATGACAATAGGCGTGATGAAATTACTTTCGGCTTGTTGAATGATGAAGTAAAGAATTAAGACAGCCGCTGATTTCCAAGGAGCATCCAAAAGGGCGATCGCCATTGCTGGTACTACACTTAACGTTGGACCGAGATTGGGAATCAAGTTTAAAAAGCCCGCTAAAATTCCTAAAGCCAGCGCCGATCGCACTCGCAGTACTGACAATCCAATTACGCTCATAAGCGCCACCACACTCATCGCGATGGAAGCACCTGTCACCCATCCCTCTAAGGACACCTCACATTTATCTAGAATTCCATCCACGCGCTGTCGATAGAAGGAGGGAAACAACCGCACAAAGAGCTTACGGTAAGACGAGGGGTCAGATAAGAACATCCCCGTTAAAACCAGCACCAATAGAATCTTCAGTAAAACCTCTAGTGAACCGGAAACAAAGGCAAAAGAACTACCAACAGCTCGATTGATGTAAGGCTGTGCTTCTTTTATAAGAGTATTAATATCTGGTATGTAGGTTCTCAATTGAGGGGAAACCCGATTTCTAGATTCATCCAACCAAGTATTAAAGAGTTCCAAACCTCTAGGAACCTGTCTTGTCAGTTCTTGAAACTGGTCAGCAAACGGTGGGACAATCAGCCAGAAAAAACCAATCACCAATGCTAGGAATATGCAAACCGAGAGAAACACGGCGAATCCACGCTTCAATCCCAAACGTTGAAACCTACGGGCTAGCCTGTTCAACGTTGTGGCTAATACAACTGCGGCAAATACCAGTAACAGGGCGTCCCGAATTTGCCACAGAATATATAAAGAAAGAACTATGGCAATTAAGCCAATCCATTGACCTAGATTCACCGTGACTCCCCTAGCTCCTAACGAGTTCTTGTTATCTTTTAGCACGAGAGCAAAAAATTAATAGCTAATAGCTGATTGCTCTCATGCAGCTAGGTTAGCTGATTTTAGCTTTAATCGGGCAGTGTGTGGAGTCGTCACCAATTTCCGCCTAGATAATTTTCCCTAATTTTGTTGCTGTTGCCATCTCCAAAGCAGCAAAATTGTCATAACCACCGTTGGCAAGAAAACGATAATCAAGGCGTTGGTTGCTGTTGCTGAAACGGGTACGTAGGGAAGAGCGTATTTGATTAAGACTGAGAGCACAGCCGAGAGCAAGAATACCTTAAGCACAAATCCAAGCTGATTTTCCATACAAGTACGGCAATTCGCATTTATTTTGTGGGGAAGATACGAAATAGAAGTATAACACCCTTTCCCTACAATAAAATTCAGGCAGAGTAAAGGAAGTTAGGAGTGAATAGTTAGAAAAATTAGTATTTTTACTTCTAACTCCTATGCGGGCGCAAAACCACCGCGCCCTCACTGAGATTATTGAGAGGATATATAAGAAAATGCCGATTGAAACCAATAATGATAACAAGCGTCAACCTAAACCATCGCGCATGAGAAACTTTGGCGGTAGTTTACTGATTTTGCTATCGCTTCTTTTAGTTCTTAATTTTATTGTTCCTAGCCTTTTTGGACCGAAGCTGCCGCGAGTCCCTTACAGTGATTTTATCGCTCAGGTGCAAGCGGGTAAAGTAGAACAGGCAGTGGTAGGTAACGAAAGCATAGAATATGTTATCAAAACTCAAAATCAAGATGGTCAACCAGTTGAACAGGTACTGGCGACAACACCAGTGGCGATCGACCTGGATTTACCTAAAATTCTGAGGGAGAATCATGTAGAATTCGCTGCACCACCTCCAAATCAGAATGGCTGGATTGCAACTCTACTGAGTTGGGTAGCACCACCACTCATCTTTGGCAGAACGGGCTGTGACTCTTTATGGGATGAGCGATCGCCTAGGTCCAGTTGCTTTTGAAAAGATGCAACAGCAGTTCTTGGAAGGTTATGGTAATCCACGCCGTTCCGTCAGCCCTAAAGTTGCTGAGGAAATTGACCATGAGGTGAAGCAGATAGTGGATAGCGCTCACCATATTGCTTTGAGTATTTTGCATTACAACCGCGACTTGCTGGAGCAAACCGCACAGGATCTCTTGGAGAAGGAAATTTTAGAAGGTTCTCTATTGCGGGAACGTCTTGCTGGGGTCAAAGCACCTGATGAGCTTCATGAATGGTTGCGGACGGGTCAGTTGTCAGAGGATAAGCCTTTGATGCAAAGTGTTTTGATTTAAATATCATAGCAATCTTCAGCAGATTTGTAAAACTTGTAACCACCGCCTAACCCGTATTTTCAAAGAATACGGGTTTCTTAGCTTTTACAAATGATGTCCAGACTGCTGTCTAACCGCAGATATAGGCGTAATATCATGTCTTTTGAGCATAACCATAATAAAAGTTTCTTAACTTCTTAGCGCCTTTGCGTCTTTGCGTGAGTTTTATTCAGGGTATATAAGCGGACATGATATAAGCCTTTATGATAATTATCTCACCTACACCACGTACACCTACTAAGTATACTATTTAGAAGTGGGAGAGATGTAGGAGCGGACGCTGTAATGAAGGAATTACGGGTAGTTAATGTATTGTCTGAATTTGATGCTCGCTTAGAGGCAGAACAGAACCAACTCAAAGTGCTCAGTCCCCAAGAGCGAGAAAAGCATTTAGATGAAATGATGCTAGCAGTCGGCTGGAAAACTGGCGAGTTCTTGAATATGCTCCTTTTAGTAACCAAGGAAGAAGAGCCTTAATTTATACTCTAAACGGTTAAGATTTGAACTTTTCTAAAAGACTGAAATTTGAGATT
>JAWQFQ010000176.1:0-19841 GCA_035967975.1 Scytonema sp. PMC 1070.18 | reverse complement strand
GGGTGTGGGGTGTGATGGGGGAAGAATTATTTTCATCAACTGAAGCATGAAAATAGGGTAAAGGACAATACTGCTCTGTTAAGCAAAAATGAGAAACCAGGTTTCTGGTACCTCCACTACTGTTAAACAACAAGTATTGGGGTAAAGGGGAAAGGGAAAAAGGATTTCTCTTTAACCTTTTTATTAGATAAATCTATTCTTTTTTTTGGTTTCACCAAATTAACTTATAGCTCCACTAATAAGGATTTATAATCAACGAACAGATAAACAATCAGCTATTTCTATTAGATAATGTATTTATTCCATTCTATCTTTAAAAAAGTTTATTACTGAAGGTCAAAAGTATAAATTATGCTGCTTTCCTTATACTGAAATCCAATTGTCAACCCCAACTGACATTTCTGTCTAAAATTTTTAGAGGATATACATTATATAAAGATTTAATGATGTTAATTTTGTTTATGCTCTGTTACTAACTCTATGTGATTATTATTTTTGCTTAATGGCTCAAACCGTTTTGCTCTCCGTCTAAAATCCCTATGGACACCGAGCAGACTAAAAAAAGTAGACCTGTACACGGAATATTAGCTGATGACACCGGATACCCTAATGACACCGGAAAAAATTTCTTTGGATGGAAAAACCTTTGTTCCCGCAGACCAAGTCCCTATTCCCGAATGGCCTTGTGTGATTAGCGAAAAGCCGCAGCCAACTCTGACGGTAAAAGATGACGATCTTTTTTTAGTAACAGATACTCTAGGAAATATTTCCGGCTGTTCAATCAACGATGGCAGTCCCAGCCTGGGGTTGTTCTGTAGCGATACCCGCTTTCTCAGTCGCTTAGAGTTACAAATTGACGGGCACTCCCCCGTACTCCTCAGCAGTACTGCTGAAAAAGGGTTCTCACTCTCCATTTTGTGTACCAATCCCAGAATTGAAGATCGCCTAAACGCAGATACATTAGGTATTCGTCGAGAAATCGTGCTAAACGGAGCACTATTTGAAGAATTAGAAGTTTCCAATTATAGTACAACTTCCGTAAGTTTTGAATTAAGTATCAGTTTTGATGCGGATTTTGCCGATTTGTTTGAAGTCCGTGGCTTTGGTAGAGAAAAGCGTGGTAAACTCTTGCGTTTAGTGGAACGGATACCCGAAGAAGAAACATCAACAGAAGGGGGTTTCATACACACTCAGCCATCAATGCCCAAGGATCAGCCTTTGACACTCGCCTATCAAGGTCTAGATAGTTTGGTGATGGAATCTCGCATTCAGTTTCAGCATCGAGAACCAGACTATTTCAAGGGCTACACGGCTGTTTGGCGCTTGGAGTTGGCTTCCCACGAAACTCAAAAGTTGGGTTACCGTATCAATCTACTAACCAATAACAAATCTAGCTCTACAGTCAGTGCCCCTGTCACCTTAGTACAGGCAAGAGCCTCTGAGATGATGGAAGAGCAAAATTGGGTGCAACAAATTACACGCATTCGCTCGGATAAAAGCCATTTTAATCGCATTATTGAGCGAGGCGAACAGGATATGTATTTGTTGCGACAGTCCTTTGGTAAGTACAAGACTGTTTCCGCTGGGGTACCGTGGTTCTCCGCTTTGTTTGGACGGGATTCAATCATTGCAGCTTCCCAAACCTTAATGTTAAATCCTCAAATCGCTAAAGAAACTCTGTCAATACTAGCCATGTACCAAGGCAAAACAGAGGACGAGTGGCGTGAAGAGGAACCGGGTAAAATTTTGCACGAGTTGCGCTTCGGAGAACTGGCTCGTTGTCAGGAGATTCCCCATACACCTTACTACGGTACAGTAGATGCAACTCTCCTGTGGTTGATGCTGTATGCTGAGTACTACGCATGGACTCATGACGGAGAAATCCTAGAGCAACTTTGGCCTAACGCACTCATGGCGATTGACTGGATTGACCGCAATATGAAAGATACTGGTTATCTTAGCTACTATCGCAAGTCCAAAGGTGGTCTTGCCAACCAAGGCTGGAAGGATTCTGGTGATTGTATTGTTAATCGTAAGGGTGAATTGGCAAATGGACCCATTGCCCTGTGTGAAGTGCAGGCTTATGTCTATGCTGCGAAATTACGCATTGCGGAAATCGCGAGGATGAAAAAGCGGATTGACTTGTCTGACCGTTGGACAGAAGAAGCCAGAAACCTTAAACTTCGCTTTAACAGAGACTTTTGGATGGAAGAACAGGATTTCTGCGCTTTGGCTTTGGATGGAGATGGTAAACAGGTAGATAGTATTACGTCAAATCCTGGTCACTGTCTGCACTTGGGTATTTTTACACCAGAAAAAGCTTACAGTGTTGCCGAACGACTACGAGCACCTGATATGTTTAATGGATGGGGCATCCGTACTTTGAGTAGTTTGTCACCTGCTTACAATCCTATGGGTTACCATATCGGTTCAGTTTGGCCTCACGATAATTCCCTAATTGCAATGGGTTTGCGTTCTCTCGGTCTTATCGATCAAGCCTTGGAACTTTTTGAAGGTTTATTCGACATGACTAATCAGCAGCCCTATCACCGTCCTCCAGAGTTATTTTGTGGCTACGATCGCAAAGGTGATGATGCCCCAGTGCAGTATCCCGTTGCTTGTACACCTCAAGCTTGGGCTACTGGCACTATCTTTCAACTGTTGCAAATGGTAGTTAATTTGGTACCTGACGCACCTAACAATTGCTTGCGGATTATTGACCCTACTTTGCCAGAGTCCATTAGTCGCCTGTCTCTTCAGAATTTACGCGTTGGTGCTACCATTCTCGACTTGGAATTCGAGCGTTCTGGTAGTACAACAGCCTGCCGCGTTGCCAAAAAACGCGGTAACCTCAGGGTTGTGATTGAAGCATAAAAAATTATGAATTATGAATTATGAATTGTAAAATTTTTCATAATTCATAATTCACAATTCATAATTCATTACTCTTCCTGCTGATTCTCTGCTTTGTTGCTTGGGGACGCGTCGTAGAGAGCATCAAGTCTTTGACGGGCGTCTTCAACATTAATCGATCGCATCACTAACAATGGCTCTTTGATAACGTTACCAGATGCATCTAACAGTTCTGGATGTGGTGTGTACTGCCTTGTGCTAGAGTTGTTACCGCCTAGTGGTACGGCTCTTGGCGGATAAACCCTCTCTCTATCAAAACTAAAAACAAGCAAGTTCCGAATTAAGTTAGCAACAGCGATGAAAGCCAAAATAGTAAAGGCAAAAATGTAAAGCAAGTGTAACATTGTTTTTTCCTCCAGAAGGTAGCAAATAATTAACGAGTTTTTAAATTGCTTAGTTAGTAAGGTGATTGAATAAGGATGCTGAATGGCTGACGCACTTTCGGTGCGCCCACAGGACTAAAATGCAAAGTTTTAACCTAAAGAAGATAACGGTAGCATAAAGTACATTTTTTTATTTCAACCGATGCTAAATATTTTTGTCATTCCTACTTATATGCCATCTTCCGGTTGTTCATAACTTTGCTGAGAACGAAAGCGCATCGCCACATTCCAGCATTGTGTTAGTAGTTGGTGCCAAGGCATTAATGTAGCCATATCAATTCCGACTTTGCTATCAGTCGCACTAAACAGCATTTTTGCCGTATTGACTTCTTCTTGTGCTTGCTTGACTCGTGTCAACAAGTTCATTTGTTCATCGGGACTCATAAATGAAAGCTGCTCCTTTTCCAGAAAGTCACGCGATCGCGCAAACCAGTACTGAAAATCTTCTAGGAGCGGTTGCAAAACCACTTTGAGCAACTCAGGTTCTGGTAAATTTGAGTCTCGCATAAATGAGAAGCATATTCCTAACTTTCTTACTAATATTAACTCTATTTAAGTTTCTTAACATTTTTTCCTGAATCTCCCACAGGTTAGATCGCCACACAATTTTGTAACAATAATTACACTTCATTTATTATATAAATATCTCATGGCGTATGTACAGATCCATAAGAAGGATCTGAAAAATGCCCAGACATGAAGAAAAAAATAGATGGAAGATTTCCGCAGGGATAAGTTGTTCTAAACACTCAGTAATAAACGAGAGATGGGTCGTGACGCAATCCGACTTGGAAAGCTTCCTCCCCGTTGCCTATTGCCTATTGCCTGTTGCCTATTGCCTTCTTACGCTACTATCGCGGAAATACATTTTCGCTTGGAATGACATTAGGGGAAAACCCGGATTTTGTAGAGGACACCGGTGGGCTGTACTTGTGTCAATGATAAGGTTATATCCAGAATAAACATCAGAATTTTCAGGGAAATTACTCAGAAGGTAGTTTTCATTTTTTATGAGAAAATGAATTCAGGGGTTAATACAAAAAAATAAACTGAGCAGGAAATAATGTAATTATGTTTAGAGTAGATCGTAGGGAATCTCAATAGACAGGAGTAGAGCACCACCGTTGAGAAAGACGAGCTGAAGGTGTATCCTAAAGTATAATAAGCGTATTCCAATCCGCTAACAGATCTGCTGCTAACATTAGCAGTTTGCTGTTAGCACCTATCTCAAGTTAGATTTATTTACACCTTTATTTAAAAGTAGATTAAACAATCTTAGGCAAAACGTTAAAAATGGATATAGTCTTGAAATAGACTCTACTGAATGCTCAGGTTTAAACTTTGGGCAACGGTTAGCGATGCTAAAACGGAAAAATAACCCCATTTTATATCAGGGTAGAATTTTTCATAATTAAAACTGATAGCTCATTATTATTCTTGCAATTACTTGCTCATGGTTCAACAGCCAATGTCGCCACAATCATCATCGAATCAGCTAGAACAACCTGAAAAAATTTATTTACCACGTACAAGCGAATCGGAAACATTGAAAAAGATTCGCCATACGACTTCTCACGTAATGGCAATGGCAGTGCAAAAGCTGTTTCCCAAGGCGCAAGTCACAATTGGTCCCTGGATTGAAAACGGCTTTTACTATGACTTCGACAGTCCAGAACCATTTTCGGAACAGGATTTAAAAGCTATTTATAAAGAAATGGTTAGGATTATCAACCGAAAATTGCCTGTTGTTCGGGAAGAGGTGAGCCGTGAAGAAGCGGAACGTCGTATAAAAGAAATTAATGAACCTTATAAGCTGGAAATTCTAGGAGATATTAAAGAGGAACCGATTACAATTTATCACCTAGGAAATGAATGGTGGGATTTGTGTGGGGGACCCCATGTAGAAAACACTAAGGATTTGAATCCGAAAGCTATTGACCTAGAAAGTGTTGCTGGTGCTTATTGGCGTGGAGATGAAACCAAAGCACAACTGCAACGTATCTACGGGACTGCTTGGGAAACGCCAGAACAACTGACTGAGTATAAGCGGCGCAAGGAAGAAGCATTGCGTCGAGACCACCGGAAACTGGGTAAAGAGTTGGGATTGTTCGTATTTTCCGACCTCGTGGGACCGGGACTACCACTGTGGACGCCTAAGGGGACGCTGCTCAGGAGTCTTTTAGAAGACTTCCTCAAACAGGAACAACTCAAACGTGGATATCTACCAGTCGTAACTCCTCACATCGCTAGAGTGGATTTATTTAAAACCTCAGGACATTGGCAGAAATATAAAGAGGATATGTTCCCTTTGATGGGAGAAGATGACGACTCAGGAGAACAAGAACAAGGTTTCGTCCTCAAGCCAATGAACTGCCCGTTTCACATTCAAATTTACAAACATCAGTTACGTTCTTACAGGGAACTGCCAATGCGGTTGGCAGAATTCGGTACTGTTTATCGCTATGAACAATCCGGGGAATTAGGAGGCTTAACGCGGGTACGTGGATTTACTGTGGACGATTCACACCTGTTTGTCACCCCCGAACAGCTAGATAGTGAGTTCCTTGATGTTGTGGATTTGATTTTGGCGGTGTTCAATAAGTTACAACTGAAAAACTTTAAGGCTAGACTCAGTTTTCGCGACCCAGCCAGTGATAAGTACATTGGATCGGATGAGGTTTGGGACAAAGCGGAAGGAGCAATTCGCCGTGCTGTAGAACAGCTAGGAATGGAACATTTTCTGGGAATTGGGGAAGCGGCGTTTTACGGTCCCAAGCTAGATTTTATTTTCCAGGATGCTTTGGAACGGGAGTGGCAGCTCGGAACAGTACAGGTAGATTATAACTTGCCTGAAAGGTTTGATTTAGAGTATGTCGCTGAAGATGGTTCTCGCAAACGTCCAGTGATGATTCACCGTGCGCCGTTTGGTTCTCTAGAACGGCTGATCGGAATTTTGATCGAAGAATATGCAGGAGATTTTCCCCTATGGCTAGCTCCCACACAAGCAAGATTGCTGCCCGTAGCAGAGAGCCAACTTGATTTTGCTCTAGATGTGGCGGCGAAAATGAGAGCGTTGGGAATTCGCGCTGAAGTTGATACTAGTGGCGATCGCCTTGGCAAACTCATTCGCAATGCCGAGAAGGAGAAAATCCCTGTTATGGCAGTGGTAGGAGCAAAAGAGGTAGAAACTAATACCCTCAGTATCCGCACCAGAGCCTCTGGAGAATTGGGCACCATGCCTGTATCCGAGGTATTGGACAAAATGCAGGATGCTATTGCTAAGTACCAAAACTTTTAACAGAATGTAGAGATGAGGGTAGATTCTTTACCTACCCTTAAAAAATAATTCATATAAATTTACTAAAAAAAATGCTATGAGTACTACAAAGGACAAAGTCAAGTCTCTGCTAAGTCAACTACCGGATGATTGTTCTGTGGAAGATGTGCAATATCATCTATATGTACTTGAAAAAGTGCGTCAAGGTCTGGTAGTAGCAGATAATCGGGCAACTATCTCTCAAGAGGAAGCTGAAGCGCTTTTACGTAAATGGCTTATCGAGTAATTTGGTCTCCCAAAGCGCTTGACGATGTAGACGCGATCGCGGCATACATCTTTCGTGATTCCGCTTCCTTTGCAGCCACAGTAGTTCAGAAGATACTTGACTCTTCTTACAAACTGAGCAAACGTCCTCTTTCTGGATCTATAGTTCCAGAATTTAGTGATGAATCCATCAGGGAATTGTCTGCTCACACCTACCGAATCATTTACCGGATTCAAGGTGAAAGTGTAACAGTTGCCGCAGTTATTCATGGCAAAAGGCTCTTGGCAAAACTGGAAATGGATTAACGAGATGGCAGATGGAATTATTTATACATCTGTTATGCTGCTAAGCGTTTCTCTTTCGTAGCAAGAAAGCAAGGCGACTTTCGTCTTGCTACTCTTGCACCCACAGACAAGAAATTTGGGAACACAAACAAAGCCTGCTCACGCAGGCTTTTGTGCATTCTACTTCTTTTGCGCCTGTCAAGGTGACTCATAGAATTGTGATTCAAGTGGTAATTCCTCATTTTTTCTCTGTGCGCCCTCTGCGGTTCAAAGGGCTAGTTGTAAAACCAACCTTGTTCTATACTGTTACCACGTTACAACGATCTGTTATGAATCACGCCATATGGGTATCTACTTGATGGATACACCGTTTGATGCAATTGATATTCTAATACTGCTAATTCATCTTTGTAAGAGCGCAACATCATCGCCTCAGTAGCATCTTTGGGATGACTCAATTTTTCTATTGCTTGTTTCACGTCATCAATCTGACCTAGCAACAGCGTCTCATTTGATTGTTGTTCGAGGTACTCCAGGAATTCTTGCTGCACTGCTCTGTTTATATCAACTGGTTCCGGTGCCAAGAAGTGAGATAGAAAATATGGTAGTGGTTCTGCTGATTGTTTCCATACCTGTTCTAAGGCGATCGCTATTTCTCCATCTGGAAGTCTTAACACAAGTGTTCTGGTACCATCCTTATGCCTAATCCACTCGACTTGTTTAGGAGGCTCTTTGGGTTGTGGGGCTGATTTAAATTCTTTGATAATTTTTACTGCTTGTACTTGGGTGACTTCATGGTCTTTAATCGCTTCTAGGGCTTCTTTGTTGGAGGGTTGAGAAAGACGTAACAACAGCGGTAGACCTAATCTGCTTACTGTTGCTTCTGTCAATTGATTGGCAGTTTGGACGGCTTTGATGAGCTTGTTTGTTTCTTTGGAATCAATTCCGCGATCGCCTAATGCTTTGTTGAATTTTCTTTTTGCTAGCGCCTTTGCTTGCTCAAACATTTGCCCTGCTTGAATAAGGAGAGCATTAGCTTGTTCGTACAGTGCCTGCCCTTCATCTATTAAATCGTTGAAAGCCTGAATTTGATCTGATTTTGGGGTTGCAGAATTTTCTGATGTCATGCTAGGATAACTCCAGTGAAATGAAGAAATTGATTTTCTGAAAGCAGCCCCGCCGTCGCCAAACTTAGGGGCTGTTTTCATTGAAGATATTGTACCATGATATGCTGAAAAAATAAAACGATTTTTAAAGAAGAATAATCATTAGCGAGCAAATACCACAGAGTTTATAAGAATTTCTTATAGTTAAATTGACTGCGAATGCCTTTGACAATCCTCTGCATTATCTAGCATCAAACTAAAAGGCCATGCCAAAGCCTCTAGAAAGCAACCTGTAGTCAAAACCACTTGCGCTACCCAAACGATTGGAAAATTATTGTACTCATCCATTTCCCGAAAGTCTTGCTTAAGTTCAAGCCATTGAACGATCGCTCCCACAACATAAGCAACCAATGCTACAAATAACCAAACAGACATATGAGTTTCTCCCTTTCAATTAGCAGTGTAGTGGACGTTTTTTTATTAGGGTTCAGAAAGTTTTCTTATGCAGAGTAGGGGTCTAGGGGTGCGGGGGAAAGAGTAAGGGACTTCCAAATGAAGGAGATTAGGCTACTCAGGACGGGCGGGGACGCCCGTACCACAAGATGGATAATTTATTTCTTGGAAATCCTTAAGAGGAAATTCTTTTTCCCCACATCCCTGCTCCCTGCTCAACCTTTGACACAAATGACTTGTTTGAGAGTTGCTACAACTTCCACTAAATCCGATTGATTATTCATCACTTCATCAATGGGTTTATAAGCACCTGGAATTTCATCCAAAACGCCTGAATCTTTGCGGCATTCTACACCCTTTGTTTGCTCAATAAGGTCATCAAGAGTATAAGTATTCTTTGCCTTATTTCGAGATAGCAATCGTCCCGCACCATGAGAGCAACTGCAAAAACTATTGACACTACCTTTGCCTTTGACAATGTAGGATTTTGCCCCCATTGAACCGGGAATAATGCCATAATCTTCTTCTTTTGCACGGACAGCACCCTTGCGAGTGACATACACCTCTTCGCCAAAATGTACTTCTTTTTCAGCGTAATTGTGATGGCAATTTACCTCTAAAAAAGGTTTAATAGCCTTACCACCCGCCAGATGTTTTTCAATAATGCGCTTGAAACGCGCCATCATGACTTCACGGTTAAAACGTGCATAGTTCTGTGCCCACTGTAAATCATGCCAGTATGCCTCAAATTCTGGTGTACCAGCTACAAAGTGTGCCAAATCGGGGTCAGGTAACTTATTACCTGCCATTTTTGCTAATTCTTTAGCAGTTTTAATATGGCATTGAGCGAGATTATTACCGATGTTCCGGGAACCGGAATGTAGCATCAGCCAAATTTGGTTTTCTGTATCTAGGCAAACTTCTATGAAGTGATTCAATTTGTTACTAATTGCTTGTTTGCAATTGACCAAGTCATTTCTGCTTGGTTCTATACCTTCGGTATTCGGTATAGTTCGGAGCACACCTTCATCCCAATTAACATAGTAGGATGCTCAAGTCCCTCTGCTCTCTACGGGGTGTTTTACCACTTCCCTCGGTATTAGCAATCTCAGCCTTCACCGATTTGGACGAGTTTTCATTACTGTATTACTACAGTACGGGGCAATTCTTTACCCCCTCCTAGAGAACCCAATTGTTTCATCGCTTTGTTTTGCAAATCTTGCACACCGCGATGCAAATCATTAAAATCGCGCCAACGCTGCCAATTAGTGACACTTTTTTCAACGTCTTTGTTTTCGTTGAAACCAGTGGGAATTGCTGCTTCTATATCCAAACGGATTTTTTTCAGCTTACCTTCTAGTTGCTCCCCGTTAAATGGTGTTTTAATGGCACACATACCACAGCCCAAGTCCACGCCGACAGCAGCCGGAATGATGGCTTCTTTTGTGGCGATGACAGAACCGACTAGAGCACCTTTACCGAGATGGACATCTGGCATGAGTGCTATGTGTTTAAATACGAATGGCAGGGAAGCAACGTTCTTTGCCATTTTGTTTTCTTCGTGTCCTAAGGCATGATTTGCCCAGGATAAAATGGGTGTTGGTGTTGAAAGTTCTAGTTTTTCGTGGGGCATAATTTTGAACAACGGATAAACGCAGATGCACGCAGATAAAGGGGGAATATATTTATGGGCGTACATCTGTGATTTTTATTTTAGATTAGAGAACAAAACATATTACATTTGTAGTATATCAAATTGTTCTACGTCAACTTGATCGCTGGATGAAGAATCGTTGATTTTGAGCTATATATTAAGAAATGTAAATAAAATCACAGTCGTTAAAATAAATTTATAAACTTAAGCACAATCCTATGGCAGTTGGTCAAGATACTCTCTGGGAACGTTTTTTATCTCCTGTCGTACGTCTTTTCATTGATGAACAGGGATTGCAGCGCTATGCTGATAGTGTGGACTGGGAAAAAGAAGGCGATCGCTATCGTCGGGCTGATGTCATCATTCCTGAATATTACAGCGGTCAAAATTTTCACGGCGTTAAGGGTGGATACCTCAATCCTGGTGCAGTGGTAAGTTACGATGCCATAACTCAATACGTTCTTCCACCGAATGAAACTGTAGTACGTCAAACTGTTATTGATGCTGTCAAAGTACAACCACGACGGATTCTTGATTTGGGTTGCGGTACGGGTTCGACAACCTTGATGCTAAAGCAAGCTTTCCCACAGACAGAAGTGATTGGTTTGGACTTATCGCCTTATATGTTGGTTAGGGCTTCTCACAAATCCCAAAGTGCTGGGTTAGATATTCACTGGCGACATGGAAATGCAGAGAAAACAGGTTTTCCTGATGCTTCTTTCGATTTGGTGACAGCTTCTTTGTTATTTCATGAAACACCAACCGCAGTGTCGGAGGCGATTGTACGTGAATGTTTCCGCTTGTTGGTGGTTGGGGGACAGGTTTTAATTCTGGATGGAAATCAGAATACCCTACGTCAGTTAGATTGGCTGAACAACGTTTTTGAGGAGCCGTATATTCGTGAGTATGCTGCAGGGAGTGTCGATGATTGGATGACGAAAGCCGGATTTGAAGCGGTACACACACAGGATGTTTGGTGGGTTAATCAGGTGACGAGTGGGGTAAAACCCATTCCACTGCAAAATGTTTACACTCAAAGAAATGTTAGACGTTATACTCCTACACTAGATAATGAGGATTTGCAGGGATTTCCGTCACCTGCGTTTAATGTGGAGAAGGGTGTGGGGGTGTAGGGGTGTGGGGGTGTAGGGAAAGGGAGTCGCATCTAAATTTATGATGATTTATGGAGATAAACAATTTAAATTCTTATCTAAACCCTTAAAGTGATTCTTGGAGTTCGCCCTACCCCCTTACACCCTTGCACCCTTACACCCCTAGTTCAATGAGTTTAAAGGCAGTTCTCTTTGATTTTAATGGTGTCATCATCAACGATGAGTCAATCCACGAGCGATTGACACAGGAGCTTCTGATTGAAGAAAATCTTGTTCTCAAACGAGGTGAGTATCGAAAAATTTGTTTTGGACGTTGCGATCGCTCCTGTCTACAAGAGCTACTTGCAAGTCGCGGACGCATGGTGAATGAAGGTTATTTAAAGCAGTTGATGAGCCGCAAAGCAGAAGCTTATGTTCGGGAACTGGAGAAAATGGAGAAACTGCCTTTGTATCCTGGGTTGGATGATATCTTGTTTCAAGTGCGTTCTCGCAATCTGAAACTGGGAGTAGTAAGTGGTGCTGTTCGTCGGGAAATTGAACTGGTACTCAAACAAGCTAAGTTGGCTGAATACTTTGACGCGATCGTGTCAGGGGAGGACATCACTTCCAGTAAACCAGAACCAGACGGTTATTTGCTGGCGGTGAAACGCTTAAACCAAGAATATCCCGATTTAAATCTTCTTCCTCAAGAGTGTTTGGCAATAGAAGATACCCCAGTGGGAATAGAAGCTGCAAAAAAAGCTGGGATGCAGGTTGTGGGCGTCGCAAATACCTACCCCTTCCATATGCTTCAGCGTCAAGCCAACTGGACAGTGGATTACTTAACTGACTTAGAACTCGAACGCGTTCAAGAAGTTTATTTGCAGAAACAAGGGGTGTAGGGTGTGGGGACATAATTCATAATTCATAATTCATAATTCAGTGCTAATATAGATATTTGTTTGGTTATATGATATTCTTTGGGGTTGTGCCTGAAGTCCAAGCTACAATCGGGGAATTAGCTCAACTGGTAGAGCGCTGCGATCGCACCGCAGAGGTAAGGGGTTCGACTCCCCTATTCTCCATTTGTACATTAAATAATTATTGTCACTTTTAAAGAATTCTTGTCCATTTTTACCTTGTTAACAATCATAAGCACCTATTTTCAAAACTTTCAGCACTCCAACCAGTTTTAAAGAATTTTTGTCCAAAATAACAGGCTATTTTTTGCCCGATACATGAAATCTAATGCATTTTTAGACAAGTCAATGCTATGCGATCGCAGCGCTCCTTTCAAACCACCCTAATGACTAATTTTACGATAGAAAAATACAAAAGTAAAATTACTGAAAAATAGTAATTATAATCTTTCTTACTTATTATCGGCTGGGAAGCCGATAGAATTTGGCTTTGATTTTGGTGCTGGCTTTGGGTTTCATCACATCATCCTTAAAAAGTTAATTCCTACCTAAGTTCTTGGTGGAGTCGAGTATTGTTAACAACGTTTTATCTTAATATTTCTAAGGCTTGCCGTACTGTAATGATGGGAATGCGTTCTACCTCGCCCAAATATAGCAAATCCCGCTTATCCCCGGTCACAAGATAATCTGCCTCCCCAGCCAGCGCCGTTGCAATGATGATGTTATCGGCAGGGTCTTGAGAAATAGCAGGCACTTCCCCTAGGGTTACTATCTCGCTAAAGTAATCCAAGTCCTTGAGTAAATCCCCTGCTTGCGCCTGGGTGAAATATTTTTGTAATTTTGCATACTCCGTAACGCGCATGACCTCAGCGATCTGTTCACGGCTGGTGATCAGGTCAAAGTTTCGTGCCCGCCACTGCCGACACAGTAAATCAGGCGGCGTGCCGACCGTAATCAGGCTACTGATAAAGATGTTGCTATCAAGAACGAGACGCACGGACGCTGCTCAACGCTTCGTCAACCGTATCCATGATGTCCTGCTGTGAATAGTGGGCATTACGGTTTTTGATGATTTGTAGTTTCTGCTCGAATAACTCCCGCCTGACTGCCTTTTCTACAAAAGCCGCCATATCGCTTTCGTTGCCGCCTTTCTCGGCCAAAAATTGACGCACAGATTGGTCAACATCCTCTGAAATAGTTAAAGACCAACTTACCATAAATCATCTAATACGAAGTTGCATATTAATTTGAATATATCAAATAACGCCATACGCTGCAATCTTCTTCCCTTAGCATCAA
Source organism: Scytonema sp. PMC 1070.18 (assembly GCA_035967975.1). Lineage (GTDB taxonomy): Bacteria > Cyanobacteriota > Cyanobacteriia > Cyanobacteriales > Nostocaceae > Scytonema. The sequence goes on along the minus strand of JAWQFQ010000176.1, from coordinate 6,196 downwards.
TTGGGATGGGCCTAAATCTAGTCGGTACAATTTGTATCAATCAATTTAACACTTGACACTCTTATGACCACAAACCAACCAACTTTAGAAGAACGCTTAAGCCGCTTAGAAACGCTATTTACCAACATGGGTGAAACTGTACTACCTCAACACGAGGCAATTGCTGCTATGACTGTTAGCATCCAACGAACAACTCAAAATGTGGATAGTTGCACTCATAGTATTCAAGAAACTACCCAAAGAGTAGATGAACAAAGCGCCACAATTGACGCTACATACTTGTTGGAGTATAAACAGATGGACGAGGATACAGCTTTGTTAATTAGTTTTGTTCCAAGTGCTCAAAAAATCCCAGTCCTCATTATCTTCTTGAGTTTCCATTTGCTGAGAGTCTAGTTCTTTTCCTTGAATCAACTTTTCATAATCACCTGAATCAACCCACTTTAAAAGTTCAGATGCTCGCATCACTGTCCAAGGCAAAGTATATTCCATAAAACTAAACGTTTTAGTTACGTGATCTAAGCCATCAAGATTTTCTAGCGCAAAAGAACGAGCTTGTATAGTAAAATCGTCAATAGTCTCTTTATTTAAATGTTCACCGGGTAAACCCCCTAATTTCATTAAAGCTGTCAAAGCAACTTGAACATCCTGACAAGCCAATAAACCAGCGCGATCGGCAGTAAACTTTACCATAATCATCCAGTTATACAACGCAATTTCGATACCGTTTGCTGCTAGTCCACCCATCCCAAGGGTTGTACTAGTAATCAAGTTTTTTATCAGAGGCATGAAATACGCCATCTGTTGATACATTAAATACTTTCCTTTAATACGAGCGACTTCATGCCCAAAAAGGAACAGATGTTCATCATAGGAGAGCCATTCCATAGCTTCCAAATTGATATTAACTATTGGCTTTTCTACCCCCACTGCAAAAGCATTGACGTGTCCTGTTCCTCTCAAGAGGTACAGTTCTGGAATTGGAACAATATCTAATATTTGACAGGTTTCTATAAAAGCGTTGTATGGGGACGGAAAATTACGAGGCGTGATTTTAAATTCGTTACCCATTACTTGTAGACGTAGTAACCTATCAATACCATATTCATTGACTTTTTTGAGCAAAAGGGGCAAAATTGGAATCCGTTCTAACGATACTAGCGCCTTTCGGTCAAATGGATGCTCATAAACGTCTGTTTTTAGCCCTTTAAATTGTTTTCTGCTCATTGGGTTATGTTAATTGTCACAGTGTATAAGGAATTGAACAATGGCAATCCTATCTTGGGTTGCTTAAATTATTTATACTTTGCACGGGAATAAACAGCAGATGGGTAATTCAGCTAGAATCTATGAGCTATAAGTTTTTGGCTCTTAGCTGATAGCTGATATAGGAATCTGGTTTGATTTGGTGAACTGATTCGTGTAGGCAGGCAATAGGGAATAGGCAATCTTGCTACAGGAAATCAGGTCTTGCGAGTGGTACGGAATTTTTTCAAAAATCAAATAGGAGTCCTATAGCTGATAGCTGACCGCTTAAAGTATAGTCACCGCTGACCTTGCATAATCATTTTCACACCCGTACCGGGAGCCAGAGTCACGCTTCGTCTTTGGGGACGTTCTGGTTCTTGGCTTGCTAAGGTCAGTTGATACTGAGACATCACTGTAGCTAAAGCTAACTTCATCTCAAAAAGTGCCAAGGCTTCACCAATACAGCGGCGTATCCCACCGCCAAAGGGGTAAAACTCGTAGGGAGAAAACTGGCGTTGTAGAAACCGCTCTGGCTTAAATTTTTCTGGTTCTGGGTATAAGTCCTGACGGCGATGGGTTAAATAAATGCAACCATAAAGCCTTGTACCTGGTTGTAGCTGATAGCCCATGAGTTCAACAGGCTCTTTCACGGCTCTGGGTACTGTTAAAATAGCAACAGGATAAATCCGCAATGCTTCATAGCAAACTGCAGTGAGATAAGGTAGACGGACAATATCCATTGGGGAGGGAGACTGACCTAGAGAATCTAACTCTTGTAACAATTCCTTGCAAACAATAGGGTTTTGATGTATCCAATACAACGCCCAAGCAATGGCTGTGGCTGTGGTTTCGTGACCTGCTAATAACAGCGTCATCAATTCGTCCCGCAATTGTTCGTCACTCATCTGCTGACCGTTCTCATCCCGTGCTTCTAAGAGTAATGTGAGAATGTCTGTATAGGAAGAGTTATGCTGTTGACGGCGATCGCGAATCTCAGCAAATAGGAGTCGATTGATTTGCTGCTGTTTCCGTAAGAAGGAACCCCAAGGACTCCAAGTCCCGAAATCTTTTTGCAAAGATGGAAAGAAGAGTGAACCAGATACCAGAGGAGAACGAAATTCATTCACAAAGTTAACAATAGACTCTTTCAATTGACAGAAACGCTCCCCCTCATGAAGCCCAAAGACAACATTTAGTATAACTTCTAACGAGACTTCCTGCATTAAAGTACGAGCAATAAATACCTGACCGGGACGCAATTGCTGCATCACCTTCTCAGTCAGTTCGCAGATAAGTTTTCCATAGGAGAGCATCCGTTCACCGTGAAAAGGTGGTATCAAAAGTTTGCGTTCTCTGCGATGGCGATCGCCTTCCATCACAAATACGGATTGGTCTCCCACGATGGGTTGCAAAAGTCTGTTTGGAGGTGCTGTAAATTGATTGTTTTGATTTGCGAAAATCTGTTGAAGTGCTTGAGGATGACTCACAAGTAACAGACAAGAATCATTACCAATCACAGGTGCATTGAAGATGTCACCATATTTTTGTCCAGCAGCATCCATATAACCTAGGGGGTTCGTAATCCACTGAATCTTCTGCAACCATTGGGGAGTTTTAAATCCGTCAGGTAGTTTTTCTTTTAATTGGGGCATTGCACTGTGCAAGGAAAAGACTCAAAACCAACCATATCACTAAGATTATCGTTTTAAGCGGTCTTAAAGAAACGAATAATTTCGCGGACATGGTCTAAAAATTGTCCATCCGTGGAAAGTTGGGCGATCGCCTGTCGTGCTTCTCTTGACAAACATTCGTGTTCGGTTTGATTAGTTGCACGTAGTTCCTCTAGATTAGCAGAAATACGAGCTAGCTCTTTACGAGTTTCTTCTGTATAAATTTGGTGATTTGCAGCTAAGGAGTAAGGTTGTTCTGGGTTGAGTTGTTCCTCCAAGCTCTTCACAGTTGCTTCAAGAATCTCCAATCGATTGCGGAGTTCCACCACATCTTCTCGTGGATAAGTCCATTCTTGGCGAATCGCAGTCAATCTTAAGTATAAATACTCATAGGCACTGACAGCTGGACGTAAAGCGGTTAACAGTAAAGCCGCACCAGAACCGATATAGCCCACCGCACTAATACCAGTCACGGCGAGAGTATAAAGACCAATAGCTGAGAGTAAGTGTAAAGCAAGAGCAATCACAAGCGATCGCTTTGCCAAAACTTTGACATACTCTAGCTGTTTCTCATCCACAGGAATTCCTTTTTCCGTGGATTGCGTACCTTCTGCTAAAACTTGTTTTGCTTGAAAATGTACATTCCACGGTACAGTCACAATCACCAGTAACCACCAAAAACTTGCTCCACCAATGACCCAATCAAGAAAGTTACCAGTCGGAACACTGAACCATTGCAATATGCTAAAAACCAACAGCACCAAAATTACAGTTCCAAAACTAGAACCGAGAAAAAAGTTAAGATACATATTTTCCTGTCTCCTCTAAAATCGTAAGCATTCAGCAATTAGTTGTAAGAGGATGTTTTAAAAGTCTTCTCGTCAGTAGCATGCACATTTTACATCCACCATTATCCCCCTTAAAAAGGGGGACCGTTAGAGATTTTCCCCCCTTGGAAAGGGGGGCTAGGGGGGATCAACCAGTGCTTGAAATTACAGCAAACCACTTTTCAAACATCCTCTAAGAGCGCTCATAAACCTGCTACACGCTGTATGACCTCAATTATTGCTGTAAGTTGGGAGACTAACACAGATGCTTGTGATAGTTTTTATACTGGACTGGTTAGTAGTTAATTTTCACTCATCTTTCTATCAGCCACTAACCACTATCTACTAACCCCTATCGAATCAAATAACTCCGCCAAACTGTTTGAGAGGTGCGATCGCTGCGTTCAGGTTTCAGTAAACGCCATGTTTTCCCCTCTTTTTGAAGCTGTAGGTAAAGGTCAAAAGGTTTTTGAGGTTGCTTGATTTGTCTTTTTGGAAGCTTGAATGTGAGATTATAGGTTCCCCAAATATGGTAAGTCAGTAGGTTTTCAATTGTCAGTGGTTGTTGCTTGGTAATCGAAAGCCGATTGATGTCAAATCCTTGAAAATCTAAATCTAGCTGTTGGCTAAGTTGTTGTTGAATTTGCTCTACTTCAAATGCAAGAGCGTTTTCCACTGTCTCATAAGTTGGTGCAAGTACGCTTGTAGCACATGCAGTTAATAATACTACTAGAATTAGGCTGATAATTAGCCATACCATCATCATCGGGTGCTGGGGAGAGTATATTTTCATATATATTTCTGTATAAATTATATCAATTTATTTTTACCTTATTCAGTACTCGTATTGCGATTAATACTTGTTTATCAAAAAAATCCGGATTGCTTGGTTTCAATATGAACATTTGAATACTGTAAAACACTACAATCACGCCGTCACTTTTTATAAAGATTATATTGTCTTTATCAAAAAATAATAAAAAATTCTTCTTGACTCCGTGATTTTATTTAAGCAGTGACACTCATCATTGTTAAATAGAGAACTTTCAACATGAAAACTATTGTCACTCAAGTGCGTAATACCATACTAAAAAATCTGTATGAAGTTTCGTTTGTCAAAAATCCTGCGGAAATGGAGTATTCCCAAGAGGTAAAAAAATACGCCAAGTATTTACCAAAACTACCGGAATCAGACCGTGCTTTATTAGACACAATTAATACTGAAGGAGTTGCTATCACTTCATTAGAAGCACTTTCTATCCCTTCGACTCCACAAATGCTAAAAGCTGCTCAGCAGTTAATACCGACAATACCGAATACGATTTCTGGTCATGAAAATGAATATGTTGTCCATGCGACTTCCCAGCAGATTTTGGAGTATCCAGAAATTTTTCTTTGGGGACTAGAACAACGTTTACTGAACATTGCGGAAAATTATCTTGGTTTAGCCGTCGCCTATCATGGTGTCTTCTTCCGTCGAGATTTGACAAATCATGTTGAAAAGAAGTCCAGACTATGGCACATAGACTCAGACGATCGCAAATTTCTCAAAATAATTGTTTATTTGAATGACATTGACGAGAATGGCGGTCCATTTCAATATCTTCCACCATCATTATCCTCACAGGTAGCTCATGCCTTAGGATATAAGTATGGCTATGTTAAAGATAGAACAATGCAACGGGTTATATCCCCATCTCTGTATCGGTCATGTACGGGTTGTGCTGGGACAGTCGTTTTTGCCGACACAGCCAATATTTTCCACCGAGGAAAGGTGCCTATAAATTCAGATAGATTTGCCGTATTTTACGATTACACTTCCAGACAACCAAAGTTCCCGTTCTATTGTCAATCTTCTATGCCAGAGGAAGATTTAGTTCAAATATCTAGCCATTTGTCAGGACGGCAAAAGGAGTACGTTTTTTGGCGACAACATTATCAATCTCATTTTGGCATGAAACATCTTTGATAGATATGTAGCTTCAGCTCATCATTAACGAGGCAATACTTGTTGGTTAAGCGACAATCACCAAACCCGGTATCTCGGAGATACCGGGTTTCTTTTGAGTTTGTGGCACCTCAAATATCGTATCCCTTGCAGTACTGGCGCTATAGCCTACAAACTCGCAGCAGACAAAGCTGCTATTTCACCTTGAAAATCTGTCACCATAATAATTAAAGAAATATTAAAAATAGTATTGAACTCTTTTCAAGCAGTGAAATTTTTGAATATTTTAATATAAATACCTTTATAAACTTTAGCACTCAATGCATCAAACTGCTAAATATTTACTAGACAAACTTTAGCACTCAACGCGCTTCATTGCTAATTTTTTAGGGGCAATTTTTAGCACTTAAAGCGCTCAAGTGCCAAAATATCATTTGTTATTTGTCCTTCTTACTCCCTTCTCGCTATAAGATTACCGATCTGCTTTTCCTCTTTCTTCTCTT
>JAWQFQ010000175.1:5127-19884 GCA_035967975.1 Scytonema sp. PMC 1070.18 | reverse complement strand
TACGTGTTAGACCCAAACCCCACGTTACGGAGTCCTATCTCAAGCTTGTGCGATTGCTCGCAATTATTTTTTAGCTCTCAAAGTCTTTGTTACCGAAGAGTCGTTAGACATCTATACGCGCAACTATATTGCTTATACGTTGGTAACTTACCTTAATTAACGAGTGCTTTACTTATTATAACATAATCACATGAATTGAAGGCAAAAAAGAGTGCTCACGTCCGCCTTCACTCGCTGTGCGCTGTAGACGGGTTTCCCGTCGCAGGCGACTGGCGTCCCACGAACTAAAGTTGCGTGGCTTTCGTCGTCCCGATTGTTTTTAGGTAATAGGGCTCAGGAAGACACATCCACCCTTCACGAATACGAAGACAAACGGGGCTTCAGCCCCCACCTATAAATTTGACTGATAAAATCAAGTCTCTACAAATCTCGAATTTTAATTCAAAGCAAAAAGTCATATAACTTTTTGCCCGCTAACGCAAGAGGGATCAATAATTTTTACTCATAAGCGATGACTTGGGAAATCATCGACAATTCAAATACAGAAACCTCTTTGATTAGAGAATTCTCATGATAATTTAATCTATAAGCACAAATCAAAGCCTGTTTAATATGCCATAGATTTTTTTCAATGGCAACCATATGTAAAATTTCACAACTCATTATAGCATGCAAATAACAAATCGCATCCACTTTAGAAATTTACGTGGAGACGTTTTTGGTGGCGTCACAGCTGCTATTGTCTCACTTCCTATGGCACTCGCTTTCGGTGTTGCTTCCGGTGCTGGACCTGTAGCAGGACTTTACGGTGCTGTCTGTGTTGGCTTTTTTGCGGCACTTTTCGGAGGTACGCCAACTTTGATTTCTGAACCTACGGGACCGATGACCGTAGTGATGACAGGAATTGTGGCAACTTTAACAGCTGCAAATCCGGAAAATGGTATGGCGATGGCGTTTACCGTCGTCATGCTTGCTGGAGTTTTTCAAATTCTTTTCGGTGTGTTTCGGCTGGGTAGATATATAACCTTAATGCCCTATAGCGTGATTTCAGGGTTTATGTCGGGAATCGGTGTTATCTTGGTGATTCTCCAAATAGCTCCTTTCCTCGGACAGTCTTCTCCAAAAGGTGGAGTCCTCGGAACACTGCAAAATATGCCTCAGCTGTTCGCAAATATGAGACCTGCGGAAACGATTTTGGGTGTGCTGACAGTGGCAATTCTATTCTTAATGCCATCTAAACTCAAGCGCGTTCTTCCTCCACAATTAGTAGCACTCGTTGTGGGAACAGTCGTTTCTCTCGTCTTCTTTTCCGGTGCTGACATCCGGCGGATTGGCGAAATTCCAATGGGTTTACCCACTCTGCAAATGCCAGTTTTTACCCCCATCCAAATGACAACAATGTTGGTTGATGGAGCAGTCCTGGGGATGTTGGGATGTATAGATACCCTCTTAACTGCTGTCATTGCCGATAGTTTAACTCGCTATCAACACAACTCTGACAAGGAATTAATCGGTCAAGGTCTTGGGAATTTGGTTTCAGGGCTTTGTGGTGGGTTGCCCGGTGCTGGAGCAACAATGGGTACAGTGGTAAATATCCAGACTGGCGCTACCACAGCTGTTTCTGGTTTAACTCGTGCATTAATTCTGCTGGTAGTTGTTTTGTGGGCTGCTCCACTAACTCAACCGATTCCAATGGCGGTACTAGCAGGGATAGCATTGAAGGTCGGTATTGATATTCTGGATTGGAGTTTCTTGAAACGCGCTCACAAAGTTTCTGTCAAAGGAACGCTGATTATGTACGGTGTGTTGCTCCTAACCGTTTTGGTTGACCTGATTGTTGCAGTTGGGGTTGGAGTCTTTATTGCCAATATCCTCACAATCGAACGTCTTTCTAATCTTCAATCTCAAGAAGTTAAGACAATTACTGATGCAGACGATGATATTGTCCTGAGTGATGAAGAGAAACTATTACTCGGTCAATCCTATGGACGTGTTTTGTTGTTCTACCTCAGTGGACCGATGATTTTCGGGGTTGCTAAAGCGATCGCCCGCGAACACACAGCAATGGAGGATGCGGATGTTCTGATTCTAGATTTGAGCGATGTTCCCCTCTTAGGTGTAACAGCTTCCTTAGCTCTTGAAAACGCAGTTAAGGACGCTTGCGATCGCGGTCTTCAAGTGTTCATTGTCGGTGCCAATAAAAAGATTAGGCAACGTCTAGAAAAGTTTGGAATTTTGTCACTTGTTCCTCCACAAAACTTGTTAATGACTCGGCTAGAAGCATTACAACAGGCTGTTGCTTTAGTGAGAAGCAATGCTACTGTAGTGAATGAAACAGCACCCGGAGTGGCAAATCAATCTGCCCTTGGACATTCATAAGTCATCAGTAAGTCGGCGTGAATCATCACAACGAAAGAGTTAGAGCTGGAGCGTAGTTAGTAGTTAATTGTTTAGTAAACTTGATACCAGTTTAACTTTTCTTTACACAGGTTGGTTTTTCTACGCCGATATACTGAGTCCAGAACAAAAGAGTTCTTTAGGTTTTAGTTATGGTGATTAGGGTTATAAGTAGGTTATTTGTGGCGATCGCTAATCACCAGTTATCCCAACGCTGCACATTATTCATTCCTGCTTTGGACCTCAATTTAAGAAGAACTTTCCACAGTTAAAATCAGAGCCGCCAGTTATCAGTCCTGGAAACGTCTTGGTAAAGGAAAAACTTAAAACATGATCTTTTCAGAGCAAACAATTGATTCAATGTCTTGGATATCCTCATTTGCTTCCTCATTTCACTTGTCACTCCTAGCAGAGACAACAATAGCAACGGAAAATGCTCCAATAGTCCTCACTGGAGTCTTACTGAGTTTAGTGGTTATTTATGTTGCAAGTAAATTGGGTGGAGAGCTGTCAAAACGCTTAGACTTTCCCCCCGTTTTGGGAGAATTAGTCGGCGGTGTTGTCGTGGGAGTTTCTGCTCTCAACCTGCTTGTATTTCCTGAAAGCGGTGCAGAGGCTTCTGACTCAGTCATCATGACGGTGTTGCAATTTATTAACAATTTAAGCCCTGATGCTGTCATTAATATCTTTCACGCGCAAAGTGAAGTTATCTCTGTTTTAGCAGAGCTTGGGGTCATCATTCTCTTATTTGAAATTGGTCTGGAATCAGACTTAAGACAACTAAAAGAAGTTGGTTACCAAGCAACCATCGTCGCTGTAGTTGGGGTTGTTGTCCCGTTTGGTGCTGGTACAGCAGGGCTAATCGCTCTGTTTCACGTCCCAACCATTCCAGCAATTTTCGCAGGTGCAGCACTCACTGCTACCAGTATCGGGATCACCTCTAAAGTTCTCTCAGAACTGGGACACCTCAAATCAAAAGAAGGTCAGATTATTGTAGGTGCTGCTGTCATTGATGATGTTCTCGGTATTATTGTCCTCGCAGTTGTTGCTAGTTTAGCTAAAACGGGTGAAGTAGATGTTCTCAATGTCATTTACCTGATTGTTAGCGCCACGGTTTTCTTAATTGGTTCGATTTTCCTGGGCAAATTCTTCAATCAATCCTTTGTTGCGATTGTTGATAAACTTCAAACTAGAGGACAACTGGTTATCCCTGCTTTTACCTTTGCCTTTTTAATGGCTTTCCTTGCTAACGCCATTCATTTAGAAGCTATTCTCGGTGCTTTTGCAGCAGGTTTAGTTCTTGATGAAACTGACAAGCGCAAAGAATTAGACAAGCAAGTTGTTCCCATCGCTGATATTTTAGTGCCAATCTTCTTTGTTACAGTTGGCGCAAAAGCGGATTTAGGAGTTCTCAATCCTGCAAATGCTGATAATAGAGCGGGATTAGTTATTGCAACGTTTCTAATTGCGATCGCGATTGTTGGAAAAGTTGTCACAGGTTGGACAGTAGTTAATCAACCAAAAATTAACCGCTTAGCAATAGGAATAGGAATGATTCCACGGGGCGAAGTTGGATTGGTTTTTGCTGGTATCGGTTCCGCAAGTGGCGTTCTTAGCAAGCCTTTAGAAGCGGCGATTATTATTATGGTCATCCTCACAACTTTTCTCGCACCACCTTTGTTACGAGTTGCTTTTAAAGCTGGCTCGCAAGAGGTGACACAGACAGAAACACAACCAGATTCCCTACAAGAACTTCAAACTGAAGTATCTGTACAAAAATAAAGAGTATTGTTTGTAGTTGGTGTAGGGGTGTAAGGGTGTAGGGGTGTAAGGGTGTAGGGGTGTAAGGGTGTAGGGGCGAACGGTTGTTCGCCCTTATAGTGTGGAGTGTAGGGACTGCGATCTTCACCGCAAGGACGTCGGTTTCTCTCTTGTCAACATCAGGGGTGTACTGACGGGCGGGGACGCCCGTACCACAAGAGGTAATTACTCCTCCTCGAACTCCTCAGCCAAGTCTTCTTCGTCTTCGTCTTCTTCGCTGGGTTTACCAACAGAGTTTGCAGAAACAACAGCGCCCATGTCTAATTTTTCACGCACGAGCTGCTTGATTTTGTCCGTGAATTCTGGTTTATCCTCTAGGTACTTGATAGCGTTGTCACGACCTTGAGAAATGTTTTCACCGTTGTAACTGTACCAAGCACCCTTGCGGATAAGAACACCAGTTTCTTCTGCTAAATCGACAAGACAACCTATGGTAGAAATACCTTTGCCAAAGATAATGTCAAATTCTGCGATTCTAAAAGGTGGTGCTACCTTATTTTTAGCGACTTTGACTTTGACACGGTTACCAAATTCTTCAGAACCTTTTTTCAAGGTCTGAATCCGGCGAATATCTAGACGTACAGAAGCATAATATTTGAGCGCATTACCACCAGTTGTTGTTTCTGGGTTTCCGTAGGTAACACCAATTTTTTGACGCAACTGGTTGAGGAAAATAACAGTGCAGCCAGATTTACCAATATTACCAGTAATTTTACGTAGAGCTTGGCTCATCAATCTCGCTTGAAGACCGACGTGAGCATCACCCATTTCGCCTTCAATTTCAGCACGGGGAACCAATGCTGCTACCGAGTCAATAACAACAATATCAACTGCAGCAGAACGGACGAGTTGGTCAACGATTTCCAAGGCGGCTTCTCCAGTATCGGGCTGAGAAACCAGCAAATTTTCTATATCAACACCCAACGCTGCGGAATAGGTGGGGTCAAGAGCGTGTTCGGCGTCAACGTAAGCAGCAATACCGCCGTTCTTTTGAACTTCCGCAACTGCATGCAGTGCTAATGTCGTCTTACCAGAACTTTCTGGACCATATATCTCAATCACACGTCCCTTTGGGATACCGCCACCTAATGCTAAATCTAGGGTGAGTGCTCCACTGGAAATCGTTTCTACCCGCATCCGGGTAGCATCACCCAAGCGCATGATAGTTCCTTTGCCAAAGGTACGCTCTATTTGGTTGAGTACCATGTTGAGCGCTTTCTGCTTGCCAGCAACGTCAGTGGTGTTAGTAGCCATTTCTGCCTCTATCTATCTTTATATATTCTATGGATCTAAGATGTGGATTTGGAAGTTGGAATAGAACGGATATACTATTTTAAACACAAATTTCCCGATGAGAACCTCTTCATCGAAGAAGCGTGACAAGATCCTAACTCAAGAGCTGCCTAATTTGGGTAAGCACAAACAACTATGTAACAAACTTTTTTTATAGGTAAAAATAATATCTAATAGGGTTTGAAGGCGTAAGTACATAGGCTTCCTCCTGAAATCCCTATACCTGGTATCTTAACATCTTGGTTTTATGGCGTTCAATTTTGCTGATACTCTTCCCGAAACAGCACTCTCAGTGGGAGGATTGACTGATTACATCCGCTTCCTTTTAGAGCAAGATGAAGAACTGCAAAGGGTTTGGGTTACTGGAGAGGTTTCCAGCGCCAGCCGTCATCGCAGTGGGTTATTTTTTACACTACAAGACCCAGAAAGTAAAGCGGCTATTAGATGTGTGGTATGGAATACTCAATTGGCAAAACTGGTGCAGGTTCCAGCTCCTGGCGAACAGTTAATTATTTTGGGTAGTCTAAAAGTTTACCGAGAACGAGGTGAGTATCAGTTGACTGTTTGGCAGGCTTTACCTGCTGGTGTTGGTTTACAAGCAATGCGCTACCAGCAATTACGTCAACGTTTGCAAGCAGAAGGTTTTTTCGATCCACAAAGGAAGCGAGCGCTCCCCATCCATCCCCAAACGATCGCCGTTGTCACTTCTCCGACAGCCGCTGCGTGGGGTGACATCCAGAAAACACTCAAGCAAAGGTATCCAGGAATACGTATTTTATTTTCTCCGGCTACAGTACAAGGTGAGCAAGCACCGGAGTCAATAGTCAACGCCATTCGACGGGTGGAAAAAGATGGACGTGCTGAGGTATTAATTTTATCAAGGGGTGGGGGTGCTATTGAGGAGTTAGCTTGCTTTAATGATGAACGGGTGGTGCGAGCAGTTGCTTGTTGTATCATTCCAATCATTACTGGTATCGGTCATCAACGGGATGAATCTTTAGTAGACTTAGTCGCGGATGCTACCGTGCATACTCCTACGGCTGCGGCGGAATTGGTTGTCCCAGCTTTAACAGAACTACAAGCTCAACATCGACAACGAGCTATTCATTTATGTGACAGTGTACGCGCCTCTGTGGAAACCGCACAAAAGCAATTGCAGCAAAAGCGCGATCGCCTGCGCCGCTTGCGGCTAGACAGACAAATGCAACAAGAAGCTCAGGAGTTAGGTTGGAAGCGCCAGCAACTCGTGCGATCGACGACAGCACAATTGCAGCAAGCAAAGCAACATATAGAAATGTTACGACAAAAGTTAGGAACTCTTGACCCTAAAGCTGTTTTACAGCGTGGTTATGCAGTTGTACGTTCGCAAAATGGGGCGATCGCTCGTTCTGCGAATGAGTTAACTGTAGGAGAGGAGTTGTTGGTTCAGTTGAATCAAGGTGAGGTTACAGTGAAAGTTGTCAAAGTTAAAGAATAAACCGCCAAGACGCAAAGGACGCCAAGTATGGTGAAAAGTTCTGATCGAGAAAGCTGGAATTATGAGGCGAAGGTTGCTGAGATAGAAAGAATTATCGCTCAAATTGAGGGGGGCGAGTTGGAATTGCAGGAAGTGTTTGACCAATTTGCTACAGCGATCGAGTCTTTACAGCAGTGTGAGCATTTTTTACAAGAACGACAGCAGCAAGTGGATTTGTTGATTGAGACGCTGGGAGAGGGGGAGTGAGGGAGTTTATCCCTACACACCTTGTTTTCCTATCTGGTATGGGCTGCGTACACTGGGGTTTTTTTAAGTGTCAAGTTTTTGCATGCAGAAAATAAACTTTTTCACTTTTACACTCCATAACAACTATTAGCAGTGTATATACGTAATAGAAGCGTTAATTCATACGTTAACTGTATCATTTTTATACTGTTAGTCACATTCACTGTTATGAACCAGTTTTTGCCAGCCCAATTTCAACTCAACAATCGTAGTTTTATCAAGATAGGCGTAACTTCACTGGCGCTATCGCTGTCAGTAGGAGCCGGAAACTCTGCTTATGCTCAGCCTGTTCCACAAATCGAGGTTTTATCGGTTCCACCACAAGAAGCATTTTTGATGGAAGATAAAGCGTCTGTGATGACTCCCGAACAAGACGCTCAATCCGAAGTTGAAGGTGAAGATGACGATGAAGATCCGCTATACGATCGCAGTACAATTGCTTACGTAGCCGATGATTTGGAAAGACAGCAACCATACGATCTACCATACGATCTATCGTACGCTCTACCGTACGATCTTAAATAAGTGGTAGTATTACGGTAAATGTTGTGCCTATATCTACTTGGCTTTCCAGGGTGATTTCACCTTTATGCAGTTCAACAGCATTTTTAACGATAGTTAACCCCAAACCGGTTCCTGGAAGATTGTGGGTGTTGCTACATCTAAAAAACGGTGTAAATATTTTATCTATGTCCTCTTGTGGAATCCCTATACCTTCATCTCGTATTTGGAAAATTGCCCTTTCGCGATCGCAAGTCAATTCAAATTGAATTTGACCTCCTTGTGGAGAGTATTTAATAGCGTTTGATAATAAATTTGTGAAAATGTGTCGTAGTAATTTTTCGTCCATGACAGGGAGTTCGTCTCTCTTACAACCATAAACACATTTTTCTGCAAATTTCAGCTGATATTTTTCTCCTGCACTGTGTTGTAGCTGTTCTACTAAATCCAAGCATAAGCCAATTAAGTCTAGAGGCGCAGGTTCAAACTTGAGCTTTCCTGATTCTGCTTTTCCAATTATTAAGACATCTTCTAACACCTGGTTCAGATATTTGACACTTGATTTGATTTTGTCAAAATGTCTCTGCTTTTTCTCTCGTGATAACTGGTCTCCATAATTTTCTAAGAATTCACACGATAGCAAAATAGTAGTCAGTGGTGTACGAAATTCATGGGAAGCAATGGTAATAAACTGTGACTTGAGTTTATTGAGTTCTTTTTCTTTTTCTAGTGCCATTCGCGTTTCAGCTGCTTGTTTGCATTCAGTCAAGTCCCGTGCAATTCTTACACGACGGTGGACTTCTCCCCAACAATCATAAATAGGAAAGCTGGTCTCCCATATCCAACGCACTGAACCATCTGGTTGTACAATGCGATACTCATTTTGGTAAGCGCTGTATTCATTATTTTCAAGGGTGAAGACTACACGATTTTTATCTTCTGGATAAACAGCATCCAACCAGGATGTGGGATTAGTATACAAACTGTCGCAGCTGCGCTGCCAAACTTGCTCGTAAGCAGGACTAATATAAATGATTTCACAAGTCTGAAAATCTTGAATCCAAAAAACTTCTGGAATATTCTCTGCTAGTTGACGAAATTGCGCTTCACTGTGGTGTAAGATATCTTGTGCTACAACTTGAGATGTAAATTTTATGTGCAGTTGAGTCTGTGTATTTTTCAAATCTTTTTCCTGTTGTTTTAAAGTGGAGACAAGGTGACTAGAAGATGTGGAGAAATTGATAGTTTGACCTTGAACGCACATCAAAAGAGTTTTGACATAATTGTAACCTTAACATTGTGATGCGTGCATTTTTTGAGTCATCGACTGGTGATTTTTGCACAACTGCTTAACTTTTATAGCGAAAAACAAATACGAATGGTGCAAAAAAGGCATAAACTTTTTGGTGGTAAAGCTAACAAAGTGAGGTTGTTATGGCTAAGTTTCTGTTCGTAACCGATTTAGACAATACCCTCGTAGGTGACGACAACGCATTGGCTGAACTGAACGAGCGTTTACAAAAAGCACGCCAAGAGCATGAGACTAAGATTGTTTACGCTACAGGGCGATCGCCAATTCTTTATCAAGCACTCAAGGAGGAGAAAAATCTCTTAGACCCAGACGCCCTCATTTCGGCTGTGGGAACAGAAATTTACATTGACACTAGTAAAACTCCTGATGAGGAATGGTCAGAAAAACTGTCACACGGTTGGAACCGAGACCTTGTTGTATCTATAGCAAACAATTTTCCCAAGCTGCATCCGCAACCAGAAACGGAACAACGTCGCTTTAAAGTCAGCTTTTTCCTTCCAGAAGAAGCCGCCGCAGAGGTTTTACCGCAATTGGAGTCAGAGTTACAGGCTAAGGGTCTTAATATCAAGTTAATATATAGCAGTGGCATAGACCTTGACATTGTGCCTCGTCAAAGCGATAAAGGACAAGCAGTACAGTTTCTCCGCCAAAAGTGGAAATTTGTGGCAGATCGAACAGTTGTATGTGGTGATTCCGGTAATGATATTGCTTTGTTTGCTGCTGGGACAGAAAGGGGAATTATCGTTGGGAATGCTCGTCCAGAGTTGCTGCAATGGCACCATGAAAATCCCACAGACTACCATTACCTTGCCACGAACTTTTGTGCAGGTGGAATACTAGAAGGATTAAAACATTTTGGTTTCATGGAATGATTAGTTATCTCAAAGGAATTATTGCTGGTATTCAAAACAATAGTGCTAATCGTTACACTCTCACTCTGGAAGTGAATGGTATTGGGTACGATTTGCAAGTACCGTCGCGATTTGCAAAACAGTTACCAAATTTAGGTAGCGAAGTGCAAATTTTTACCCATTATCAAATACGTGAAGAAGTGCCATTGCTATATGGTTTTAGTTCCCCAGGGGAACGAGACGTGTTTCGCCACTTATTGAGTGTCAGTGGCGTTGGTGCGGCTTTGGCGATCGCTCTTTTGGACACTTTGGAAGTTCCAGATTTAGTCCAAGCGATTATTACCAGCAATATTCAACTACTTGTTCAATCCCCAGGCGTTGGTAAGAAAATTGCAGAACGCATTTGCTTGGAACTCAAAAGCAAGTTGATAGAGTGGCGCAAGAGCGCGGGATATTTCGTTGCTACAGGTGGTCCCGCGCCTGGGATTCTTGAAGAAGTGCAGATGACCCTTCTCGCATTAGGGTATACAGCAAATGAGGTCAGTCACGCTTTACATATGGTGGGCGAAGAAATTGGGCTACCTAAAGATGCTTACGTAGAAGAATGGATTAAACAGGCGATCGCACTCCTCAGTAGCGAATACAGCCAATAATGACAATATTGTCGTAAGCGTTCAGCCACCAGCACTTCAGCAATCAGCTTTTATCGACTAATAATGTTAATATATTATGCAGCCAAAGGGGAAAACTATCTCTCCTTGTACTGTTATGTCAGCTAACCCATATCTATGGATAGAGAAATCTTTAACAACGATTCATCGTGCTAACTGGTATCGTTCCGTACAAACAATCCAAAGTCTTCCCGGTGCTACAGTCATTTTAGAAGGAAAAGAGGTGATTAATTTTGCCAGTAATGACTATTTAGGATTAGCAGGGGACAAGCGGCTTGCTGAAGTGGCTGTAGCTGCTGTCAAAGAATTTGGTACGGGAAGCACGGGTTCGAGATTGTTAAGTGGACAGCGACAATTACATAGAAATTTAGAAGTAGCAATTTCATCCCTGAAACAAACAGAAGATTCTGTCGTATTTAGTTCTGGCTATCTAGCAAATCTGGGTGTGATAGCTGCTCTAGTTGGCAAACGAGACTTAATCTTATCCGATCAATACAATCACTCTAGCCTGAAAAGTGGGGCAATTTTGAGTGGTGCAACTACTATTGAATACCCCCATTGTGATGTTCAAGCTTTAGAAAACCAATTGAGTCAACATCGACAACAATACCGACGCTGTCTAATTATCACCGATAGCGTCTTTAGTATGAATGGCGATTTGTGTCCTTTACCAGCACTTGTGGGCTTAGCAGAAAAATTCAGCTGTATGCTACTCATTGATGAAGCCCATGCTACAGGAGTCATGGGAAAAACAGGTGCAGGGTGCGTAGAGCATTTTGGATGTACGGGAAGACAATTAATTCAAATTGGCACTTTAAGTAAAGCCTTGGGTAGTTTGGGTGGATACGTAAGCGGAAGTGTAGCATTGATTGACTTTTTGCGGAACCGCGCACCTAGTTGGATTTACACAACTGCACTTTCACCAGCTGATACAGCCGCTGCACTAGCTGCTGTGCAAATTGTACAAAACGAACCACAACGCCGCACCCAATTGTGGCAAAATGTTGCGTATCTAAAACAGGCAATACAACAACAGTTACCCAACCTCACTCTGCTAGCCTCTGAGTCACCTATATTTTGTTTTCAATTATCAAGTGCAGCAGATGCTTTCAGTATTGGTAAGCAGCTAAAATCTCTTGGCATTTTTGCCCCTGCTATCCGCCCTCCTACTGTTCCTACAAGTAGAATACGGATATCTTTGATGGCAACTCATACAATAACACATATTCAAAAACTTTTAGAAGCTTTGAAAGATATAAATTTTTAATATAGTCTTCCTCAAAAAATGTAAAATTTTTGTGAAGTCTGCTAATTGCTCAGATCTGATGGTAGAAAAGCAATTAGCGGTTGGCATTTGCTTACCTGTATTCACTTATTTTTCAGGGTTACAAGTCCCCCCAACCCTGTAAATTCCTCAAAGAGTGGTTCTAATACTTGTCGGAAAGAGCGAAAATTAGAAACATGGTATCTCCAAGATACCAGGTTTCACCGCACCTCATGATTGTTAACCGATCCGTATTGAGAGTGGTTACACTATAGCAATCCGCTCATCATTCGTAAAAGGCGAGAAATCTAGCATTTCAAAGATACCGAATTAGGAAGTTTCGCAATTTTCACAACTCCTCAACGGAATGCTATATTGGCTGAGGTATCATAAAAATGTAATGTAGAAAAGTCAGTAGGGACAGTTGATAAAAAGTCCACTACTGTTTTTTCACCTCTACGGGTAATAGCCTTTTTTCGGCTTCAAAGATTATCAATTGATTATCACAATAATCGAAATCTCAAGAGTTCACATTAATAGTGTGATCGCGATCACTGCTTGGCTATTTTTTATATGAGAATTAATGAAGCAATAAACTTATTAAACTTAATAAATTTAATGAAATTTCCAAAAAAACTCATAAAGAAATGATGTGTATGGGGGTTTTTAACCGTGTGACGCATATAATTTGTAAAGTCATAACTTTCACTTAGAACTTGGGTATTTAAAATTTTTAAGTATAAACACTTATGAATTGAGGTATAGCACTGAAAACATAAAGGAATGGGGGTCAAAAAAGCTTGTTTTTACTTTATTTCAAGTAAAATAAACTTTAAAAAATTTATGTTGTCAGATAAAAAAGCAGTATCTACTCAGTGACAGTCAGTATAAAAAAATATGCTAACTTTATAAATTAAACTTATTTTATACACTCTTATTAAAGTTTTATAGGGAAATTTATGTAAATCCGGAAACATTGCCTAAATAATTGGATCAAGGGATATGAAATCAAAGATTATGAAAATTCTCTAACAAAATATTTAATGCTAGTCACTTATAGGGTAAACACATGCGTATATTTTTTCATCTATTTAACATACTTGTTCTCTCAATATCTGCATTTACTGCTATGTCTAATGTGTCAATCGCCCAAGAGGTTTTAACAGAGTCTCAACCACAAACAACTCAAAGAATTTGCTCTGTTGACACAAGCGAGAATTTACTTCCTCCAATAGAAAATCAACAAAGCCAATCTTCCCTTTCCTACCTTGCTCAACAGGGTTTTTTACAAACTTCAGATGGCTCTTGGGTTTGTTATGCGCCTGACCCTAAGCAAGAGGGACGTTATTACAGTCTCTTTAAAGTCCAAGAAATCAACGGAACGCTGGTAGCGACATCGTTCCTTAACCAGGCGAGTCTTGTAGATGGACAAGACAACCGCAGCTTGGAGTTCTTTATGAAACTTGTCCAAAACCATATGAAGACTAATCCAGATAATCTGGACAGCATACACAGGTATCTAGAAGCCTTTGTTTCCTATGTGAAATTAGGAAAAATCCAACCCTCAAATCGGGGCTATCTCTTTGACCAACCAAGTCGTGGATTTATTGTCTATCACCCTATTAAAAATGAAAAACTCAATGGTACAGCTATCACAATTAACATCGGTTCTCCTCAGAACCTGAACTCTCCTAAAGTTTCTCTTACAAACTCATAATTATTTACTGGAGGTGAATACCCTTGAAATCAAAACAAGTTACAAAAATCGCGTTCGCGTGCTCATCTGTTGCTGCAGTCATTGCTACCTCTCAAGAAGCTAATGCTCAATTGAATGTAGGAAAAATTCGCCAAGGTCAGGAAAGACTTTATCTTGAAGCCCAGTTGTCGGGGCAGGATTTAAGCAATATGCAGGGTATTGTTGACTGCGATATAGGATTTGAAGCTTCTTGTAACAAGACTGGTTCAGTACTTGAGAAGGTGCTTGAGTCTAATAATGGACCGAGTTATCAAGAATTACTGATGCGTGCAGCTGGCGGAAAAGATAATTTCCGCAATTTCGCAAGTTTTTATGGTAATAACCCCCATCTCAAAGAAATCCCGTATGCTTCATTTTGGAGTAACGACAATCCTAATATTTTAGACGGATATCGATATCTTCTTGGAAATACGGTGAGTAGGTCACCTGTTGAAGGTTTGGGTCAAGTTACGAAAAACTTTCACTGGTCGCCATTACAGGGGGATGGTAGCTCTCTCGATCCTCGTAGTGGACTCTTGAACTTGAAATACTCTTTTGGACGTTTATTGTTAGAAGAGACAGCCAAAAATCCTAATATTCAACAGCAAATTCTGTCTGTAGCTCAGTCTCAAGGTCTAAGTCCACTCGCAACCCAATATTATTTAAGGACTTTTTCTAGGGGATTGCATGCACTAAAGACTGGAAACGATAGAGAACTAAAAGACAGTATTCTTAAAGTTCTTTCAATGCCTTTTGATGGAAAATTAGAAGGTAACAATGAAAACTATAATCGTCATAACCTTAATATTCCTCAAGAGTCTCCAGAAATCCTTCTAGGACAAGTTGATAGCTTTGACCAAGAGCCAATAATACTGGCGCTAGATGCTGTAGAACCTGCTCCAATGGATTTACCACCTAGTGGAAACGTTATTACAAAGGGTTCTTCCTTTCGTCCTAAGTGGTACTGGTTTGTACCTTTGTTAGCCTTACTTCCTTTTATCCTTGGGGGTGATGGAAGCGATGCATCTACACCGCCTAACGTTACAGTAACCCCCCCTGGCGTAACTCCACCTGGTGAGACTCCCCCTGGCGTAACTCCCCCTGGTGTAACTCCCCCTGGTGTAACTCCCCCTGGTGTAACTCCCCCTGG
>JAWQFQ010000175.1:0-5027 GCA_035967975.1 Scytonema sp. PMC 1070.18 | reverse complement strand
GTAACTCCCCCTGGCGTAACTCCCCCTGGCGTAACTCCACCCGTTATAACTCCTCCCCCAGAAGTGAAGCAGGTTCCAGAACCATCGACAGTCACACCTTATATATTGATAGCGTTTGTGATGTTCCTACTGTGTCAAAAACAGTGGCGCATTCAAACGAAAAACTAACTTCTTTCCTTCTTCACTTGGGTTACATATTTAGGTTATCGGGTGCATAATCGCATTTTTAGAGCAGTCTAAGAATGCGATTCATTATTTTATGTATACTTTGAGGAGTTAGCACTTCAGCTATCAGCTAAGAACTTATCGCTATTAGATCTGGTGCTGCATCAAAAGCTCAATTTATGCCTGTGCAAAGTATATACTGGTACTATGTACTCCTGCTATGTGCCGCAGTTTAAATGGAACAACAACCGATTCAAGTTATTGGAGGTGGATTAGCTGGGACAGAAGCGGCTTGGCAAATCGCCCAAGCTGGATTGTCGGTTATTCTTTGGGAAATGCGCCCAAATCGCTTCAGTGGTGCTCATCATACGGAACATTTGGCAGAATTAGTATGTAGCAATTCTTTTGGTGCAATGGCTAGCGATCGCGCCGCTGGTCTATTACATGAAGAGCTGCGTCAACTCGGTTCCATTGTCATCGCAAAAGCTGATGAACACGCCGTTCCCGCTGGTGGAGCGCTAGCGGTAGACAGGGGACAATTCAGCCAAGATTTGACAGAAACTCTCTCTCGTCACCCCCTGATTGAACTGCGACGAGATGAGTTACGTGCTATCCCGGAAGGAATTGTTGTTTTAGCAACAGGACCATTAACCAGCCCTGAGTTAGCGTCAGATTTACGCCGCTTTACCGGGATGGAATATTTGAGCTTTTTCGATGCAGCAAGCCCAATTGTGGTGGGAGAATCAATCAACCACGATATTGCGTTTCTTGCTTCTCGTTACGACAAAGGCGAAGCTGCTTATCTCAATTGTCCGATGAATAAGGAACAGTATTTGCAGTTTTGGCAAGAACTGTGTACTGCTGAACAGGTAGAATTAAAGGACTTTGAAAGGGAAACAGCAAAGTTTTTTGAAGCTTGTTTGCCAATTGAAGAACTAGCACGACGGGGAGAAGACACAATGCGCTATGGTCCCCTCAAACCAGTAGGATTATGCGATCGCCGTACTGGAGAACGTCCCTATGCTGTCATACAATTGCGTCAAGAAGATAAAGCCGGTCAACTTTGGAACATGGTAGGATTCCAAACGAACCTGCGTTGGGGTGAGCAGAAGCGAGTTTTCCGGATGATTCCTGGTTTAGAGAACGCCGAATTTGTGCGTCTGGGAGTCATGCACCGCAATACCTTTATTAACGCTCCCCAACTGATGTTGTCAAGTTTGCAATTCAAGCAACGCCCAACATTGCTAGCGGCTGGACAGTTGATTGGAACAGAAGGCTATACCGCAGCATCTGCGGGTGGTTGGTTAGCGGGAACAAACGCCGCACGATTGGCTCTGAGTCAGGAAACCTTGACTTTACCCACTACAACCATGATGGGGTCTTTATTTGAGTTCATCAGTTCAGCTTCACCCAAACATTTCCAACCTATGCCCCCTAATTTTGGTATTCTCCCAGAACTGGGCGAGAAAATCAAGAATAAACAAGAGCGCTACGGACGCTACCGCGATCGCTCTTTAGCTGATATCAAGCTCTTCGCGCAGGGTGTAGGGGTTTAGGGTGTAGGGTGTGGGGGGAAGAATCTGCACTACACCCTCACACCCTTACCCATTATTTCGACGCCCTTTTCTGGTCTTGAATCATCTCCTCTTGTGTTGTTGCAATTCCATGTACGCCTATTGCTGCGATGAGTGCGCCTATGAACCCCCAACTTCCATTGGTATAGGCGTTTATACGATGAACGTCACTGCGATGAAAAGCAAGTTCAAACTGTCTATCGCTAGCTCTTTGATCTCTGACCAACCTTTCTGTATATCTTTCGCTTCTTCCCAACTCTGCATACTCTGTGTTAAAGGTGTATAGTGATGAGATAGCGACCAATAGCCCTGGAATAACCAAAGCAATAAAGAGAATTCCTCTACCTAAGCTCATAAAACCTCACCAAGCAACATTTCTGAGTTAATGCTGACATAACTGTCATTTTATGAGTGTTATGTGTTCACTGTTTTTGGGCAGAATACTCATGATGTTTGCAGCCATTTTTGGCTCAATTCAACAGCATGAGAGTGCCATTTTTACAAAAACAGAGAAAATTTCCTCACTTACTTATTGCATTTTGTTTTATTTTATGCATATGCTTTACGTCATTCCCTGTATTACCTACCAACGCAGCGTTCACAATCGCGTCTACCTCCAACACGATTCGGCTAAGGTTTATACACGCCACCAGAAACCCGGTTTCGACTTTAGCTGCTACCGGAAACCCGGTTTCGACTTTGGCTGCTACCAGAAACCCGGTTTCGACTTTGGCTGCTACCAGAAACCGGGTTTCTATTCCTATTGCGTCCAGTTCCATAAACACGCTGCGCCAACAGCAGAAAGAAATTAACCAACAGCGCCAAGGTGTGCTTCAGGAACGACAACATCTAACAAATTTGCAACAAGCAGCACAAGACCGCTTCAACGGCTTACAAACTAACCTACATACGACAAACACTCAAATTCAAGAAAGTGAATCGCGATTACAACAGGCGATCGCACGGTTAGAGCAATTACAAGCTGATTTAGCTGCGGCGGAAGTTTCATATATACAGCATCAAGAAGCGACAATTGCTCGACTGCGATTTCTCCAGCGCAATCACCTCAGTCAAGGATGGGCGGTTTTACTACAAAGCAAAGACCTCAACGATTTTTTAGACCGTCGGCGTCAGTTAAAGTTAGTTTATAAAGCTGACCAACAGGTTTTAGAAAAACTCACCGCACAAGCCAATCGCCTCAATCAACAAAAAACCGAAGTAGAAGCACAAAAAAACGAAATAGACTTAATTCGCCAGCAATTGTATGCACAAAAAGCAGATTATCAAACACAAGCGCAGTTACAAGGAGATTTGATCCAACGCTTGAATAGCGATCGCCTAGCATTAGAAGCAGCACAAGTTCGACTCGAACGAGATTCAAAAGCTTTAGAAGAATTGATTCAGCAAAAGTTAGCCCAAGAAAGAGCAACACAAGCAGCTCTTGCAAAAACCAACAGTAAAAGAATTCTCATTCGCGGAACTGGTATCTTTGTCTATCCCAGCGATGGTTCCACAAGCAGTCCTTTTGGTTGGCGAGTACACCCTGTTCTTGGCTATCGACGCTTCCATGCGGGTTTAGATTTTGCTGCTAGTTACGGTAGTACAATCCGTGCTGCTGATTCTGGAACAGTGATTTTTGCAGGATGGTATGGTGGATATGGCAAAGCTGTAATTATTAGTCACGGTAAAAGCATCACTACTCTCTACGGTCATAGTAGCGAGTTATACGTTTCAGAAGGACAAACAGTACAGCGAGGACAACCCATAGCAGCCGTTGGTTCTACAGGTTTATCAACTGGTCCCCACCTCCACTTTGAAGTACGACGAGATGGAACACCAGTAGACCCTGCAAATTTTCTTTAGCTCTTTTGGAAGCGGGCGTCCCATCTACTATTGGGGCTTGTAGCTGCACCTTAGCGCTAAAGCACAACTACAAACTATGCATCTGCGTCCATCTGCGTTCATCTGCGGTTAATTCTTTCTTCAGAGTACCTCACTGAGATAGAAATCACTATCTTTTACATTTTAGATGCTAAAAAAGAAAGGACACCGCTATAAATTGTAGAAAATTTTGTTTCATCTACAGGTTCATTACTGTTATTCCAGGTAGCAGCAACACAGTAATTTTTTCCATTTTTCGCCTCCAGCCAAGTTGTCATGTTAATAACACCAGATTCAGAACCTCCTTTAAAAGCAACTCTTTCCCAATCATTAATATTAGCAACACCAGGGTTAACACTCATGACTGGTAAAGGAGCAACTTCACTCATTAGGGTGCATAGCTCTTCTGTTGTAAAAAGCCATTCAACATCAAGAGCAATTGGTGAATTTCCTATAAATTCACTAACCTCTGGAAGAGGTAGCTGTTTTAATTCAGCAAGTATTGCACGACGTTGACCTTCATTGCTATTGCGATAACGTTCTAATAAATCTTTATTTTGAGATCCCTTCAAAATAAAGAATTCACGAGTAGTAAGAAAAGGACGGTTGCGAGGAGCAATAGACTCAACAGCTGCTCTTCCAATTAAATCAATTAAAGCATCTGTTGCTGTATTATCACTCAAAGAAATCATGAGGGTAGCGAGTGTTTGTATAGTTATTGGCGACTTATCAGCCCAAGCTTGTAACATTCCAGATGGTAAACTTTTCCATTCTGGCTGTAGTAGAACCACATCTTTCCAAGAGAATTTACCACTAGTTATTTGCGATTGGAGTTCTTTTAGAACAGCAAGTTTAAAAGCTGAACCAACAGCTAGGGGCGTTGTAGAATTTAACTCAGCCAGCTTTGATTTTCCTTCTTTTACCAAAAAACTAACTTGACCAGGTAAAGACTTTAACTGAGTCAGCGCTTCTTCCAAACTCTTGACGCTAGGAGGCTGAAACAACAATCCTACAATCTGACCCTTTTGATTTAAAACTATTTTTGTAGGTATTGAATTCCTACTTAAAACAACTAAATAATCCTGACCATTTTGTTGAACTTTCTGATAGTTTCCGAATTCGCTTTTTAATCCCGCAATAATTTCTCGCACCTTGTCTATAGGGACTTGTGCTAAAAACCCCGGCGCAAACCACTCAGCCTTTACCTGAGACGACGTAAATAATCTTTCTAAAGCAGCAGCATCAGCAGACATAGATTGATATCGAGAGCGAATCTGAGCTATATAACTTTGTTGTAGTTTGATTGATGCTAGCGCTTCAGGTGGAAATACTATAAGATTTATAACTAAAACAGCGATCGGGTGCGTACTGTACAAGAAAATCTTAGGTTAATCTAGGCATAGTTAA
>JAWQFQ010000174.1:19910-19975 GCA_035967975.1 Scytonema sp. PMC 1070.18 | reverse complement strand
GGGGGAGAATCCTTAAAGTCCCCTTTTTAAGGAGGGGGAGAATCCTTAAAGTCCCCTTTTTAAGG
>JAWQFQ010000174.1:0-19810 GCA_035967975.1 Scytonema sp. PMC 1070.18 | reverse complement strand
AGGGAGAGAATCCTTAAAGTCCCCTTTTTAAGGAGGGAGAGAATCCTTAAAGTCCCCTTTTTAAGGAGGGAGAGAATCCTTAAAGTCCTCCTTTTTAAGGGGGGGAGAGAATCTTTAAAGTCCCCCTTTTTAAGGGGGATTTAGGGGGATGAGAAATGTGCATGCTACTGACGAGAAGACTTTTAAAACATCCTCTTAGATGTAGACACAGAGTTTGTACTGATATCTTCAATTTATCAAGTTGAAAAAATAAAAGAACCAACGTTCGAGTAAAGAGACCTCATTCAGACTTTGCTGTTAGTAATGGCATATCTACATCTATTGTTTGAGCTTATGAGGTAAGTGCAAGGTAAGAAAAAGATACAAAATAAAAAATTTTGTTACTTGAATAAAAACTCAAAACTGAAAGCATAAATATATAGAGAATTGTAGTTGTGTTTCAAAAAAAAACACAAAAATCATTTTCATACATGAGATAATTATTTGGAGAATCCTATGTTTTATGAGAAAATAGCAACAGCTATAATACTAGAAAAAATACAAAAACTGAACAAAAAAAAATTATTTTTAATAAATAAAGTTAAAAAAAGGATGAGAAAGCAATCTGACCTCATCACCATGAGTAGCAGGTCAATACCACATCCACCTCGTACAGGAACTACTGATACAAAAGGAGCAGGCGATCGCAGATAATTAACGTTAGCCTATCAAGCACCTTCCAATACTATGTAGGTTTTGGATAATTGCGGCTCCACAACTCGCACCAAACCCGGTTTCTCCTGCGAAACTGGGTTTCTAATTTTCGCTTATCTGAGCAGTATTGAGAGTAATACTACTTGATTGTTAGGAACTCTCAAAGTCATAAAAAAAAAATTCCTCACTTTGAATAAAAGCTAGAAACCTAACGCAGAAATATATAGAGAGTTGCAGGTGAACTGACAACAGAGATTTCAAATAACATTTAACTGATGAATCTACTTGTTTGAGCAACACCTCTTCAATAATCTCTCACTTTTTCTTTGATTTTCATTGATACATTTGTCAAAGTTATTACTTAAATCATTAGGAGTCAATTATGTTAGTTAAAAAAATCGCTACCATCGGTTTATTAAGTTTATCAGCTACTGCTATTTTGTTTGCAGATTCTGCTAATGCTCAAGTGGTGAATCAACAGATTCAGGGTGTGGCTGAGGGTCCTGATACTTTTGTTGATGCTGCTAATTTGACTGTCAATCCCACTGGAATCTTAAATCAAGGGATTGATTGTCAAGCCAGAAATAATGTTCCAAATATAGACCCACGTTGCGATGCTCGCAATACAGCAATTTATGGTTCTTCAAACTCTAAACCACCAACAGGTCATCATCATACCCCTGATTCCGAACCTCCGATTGTGACTGTTCCCGACATTAATCAACAGGTGCAAAACGGCGGTACAAATACAACTGTCATTACTCCCACCACAGCTAACTCTAGTTCTAACAGCACTAGTGATTCCAACAGTAGCTCTGATGCAAAAGCAACAATTCGTGACAGTGGTAACAGTCACAATACCAATGTCAACTTGACTCAAGGTGGCGAAGCTAAAGTCGGTGATGTAAATAATCGTGCTAACTCTTCAGTGGGTGACCAAAAGAACCATCAATCTGTAACGACTGGTGCAACCACTGTCGCCCCTAATGTTTCTCCAAGCACACGGGTAAAGGTAGATGGAGATCGATATAATCAGATTCAGTTTGGTTCTCAAGCACCAGGAACTGGTGGTGAAGCATTCTCGTTCCAATATCGTTCTGCTTGTGGGGCGTCAGTTAATTACCGCCAAGGTTTCGCTCTTAAACCAAAACGCATTGGTGGTGGTGGTTTGGGTTTTGCTTTGGATGTTTCTAGTACTGGTATGGACACTATCGAAAGTCGCTCAGCTGTTCAAAATAAAATGGAAAGTGCATTTCAAGTAGCTATGAGTGTTGTTAATAACCAACAAACGTTTGAGCAACGCCTTAACACTGGTGCTGTCTCTCGTCAGGAAGCATACACTAGAGCGATCGCTAACTGCGCTTATTTAGTCCCAGATGTTCAGACTTCCACAGTCTACAATCACACAAGAACATCCACAACTTATGTTGATAAGCCTCGCACTTGCACAGCTATTGGTTGCAACTAACTGATCATCAGATATCTGATACACAGCCATTAGTGCATCAAAAGTCAGAGGTAAGAAACCAGGTATATTCCAATACTGCAAGGGATAGGATATTTGAGGTGCCATAAACCAGCCTGAAACCCGGTATCTTCAAGATACTGGGTTTCTAATTTCCCCACTCAGCTTTGAGCAAAGCCGACACTTTTCACTGTCTGGACGTGCTATTCCATCCCACAAGGGTTTTTCATAGTATAACCTATTGCTTGGTGAATTTAGATAAGATACAAGCATTGAATTGGAGGCAGTTTCGTTCCGATCTGTTTCCATGTTTTACCTGCATCATCAGAAACGAATATATCTCCCTCGCTTGTACCAAAAGCAGCTCGATTTGCTGAAGCAACAAGGTTGTTCGTATTTATATTGTCTGAGAACCATTTTGGTAGTCCTTGCTGACACTTTTCAAATGTTCCTAAATCATCAAGTCCAAGTCGATAAAGTGCTGCTCTGTCACCATGAGGACCGTCAGAGACACTGATCAACACATCATTTCCGCAAACCGCTACAGCCCGTGAATAGGTCGCATGAAGACCATTTCGCTCAAATTGCCACGAATGACCTCTATCTTTACTTATAGCTAAACCTTGAGCTGTAGCTGCCAAGACTAGATTGGGGCGATCGCTGACCGTCAGCACTTGATGAACGTCTGAGTGAAGGTCAATAGTTGGTACCCATGACTGACCGCCATCTTGAGAGCGGAGAATCCCACCAACGTGGACATTGACGTAAAGTTCGTTTTGTACTGAAGCTGCTAGAGAACGAACAGCCGGAGGACCACCCCAAGGTGTGTACCACTCTGAGCGACCTTCAACTTCTTCAAAACTATCGAGTAACTTGACGTTTCCATCAGCAATCAGCACTAAATGAGCCTCTGAGGTTCCAGCTAAAATTGCTCCTTCTAGGGGTAGAATGCAGTTCAAGCGCAGGTCTTTGACAGAACCTACTTGATTCCATTGACCATTCAGATCGCGATTCCACACCGAGCTAAAATCATCTACCACCCAAATTCCATCATCACTTTTGGCGATCGCGTTAACTGAATGTCGTTCGAGTTCGAGTTGTTGCTGGGAATCTTGAAAGAACCACAAACCTTCCGCCGTACCTGCAGCTATCTTTGAGAGAGACTCTTTCTCTGACGGCGATGGCTTAATACTGAGAAGTGGCTTTTCTTTTTGTTGTTTTACGCCAACCATCTTTGATTGTTCCTTTTTTGCTCTATGAGTCTATTATAGTGAGAATTTTTATCAATAGCTTGGAAGAGGAAATCTGATGAGGTGAAGGTGTTAATACCAATACTGCTCTGATAAGGGACTTCCAAGAAATAAATTATTGATGGCTAGAAATCAGAAAAAACTGAAGCCGAAATATAAAGCTGTAGCCCGACAACACCATTACGCATTTTTCACAAATGATCTAAATGCAGCGTAGGCTATTAAACTTGTACTAGTAAAGACCAAAGCTACAGATGAAGGAATGAACGGAACCCAAACAGCTCCTATCAGTAGGAAGTTGAAGCACACTCCACCTAAGATGAGCAGTGCTACACCATCACCAATAATCACCTGTAGTGGCGAGTTACAGCGCCAAGCCAACAAACCGCCCACTAACGCCCAACCTGAAATCCAGAGTACATCACCCCATAGTGACCAAACTGATAACAGAGGACGCTGATTTTCCACTGCGCTCAGAATTTGACTGACCATCTGTGCGTGAATGAGCACTCCTGGTACATCTTTGGGAAATCCATGACCACCACTAAAAGGAGTCAAATGACGGTCTCTCCCATCTGTATCTGCACCAATTAAGATGACCCGATTTTGAATGACTTCAGGATTCACACGATCTTCTAAAATCTCTGTCATGGTTATTGACTCAGCAAGATTTACGGGGAGTCGATAATTAAGTAATATCTGATATCCACCAGCATCAAATTGTTGGTAGCCTCCGCTGTGGGGTAATAAACGCTTGAAAACAACAGAACCAATCTGCCATTCGTTTTGCTGGGTCAGTTTGATAGGATATTTTTTGGCGTCTAAGTACCGAGCAGCTAATTGGAAAGCCAAGCTATAGGGTGTTGGACAAGTGTTTTGGGCTTTTAAATCCATTGATAACAATTGACGGCGCAGGATGAATTCATTTGGTACGTCATTGAAGCCCAAGCGTTCTTTTGATAAATTCGCGGGAGGTGGTCTAAAACCTCTATCGTTTTCATCTGGGAATTTACATACGGCTATGAGGCGATCGCTTTGTTGCAAAAGTTTGAGTAATTGTTCTTGTCCCTTACCCTGGGGTAAATCCCGATAAAGGTCTATTCCAATCGCAATCGGTTTATAAGCTTCCAGTTTTTTGAGAATCTTTGTTAAAGTTTCATCATGCAGTGGGTCTTGATTGAGATGCTGAAAATCGTCTTCAGTCGCTTTGACTATTAATAACCGTTGGTCTAACCCTTCTGAGGGTCGCCATTGCAACATTTGGTCAAAAGCTTTTAGTTCTGTGGGCTGGAACATACCCAGCGATCGCATACCAACAACAAAAGCAGTCACTGCTAGACTTGCGATCGCAACAGTATATGGTTTCAACCGTTGACACCGAGCTAAAGTCCAGTATTTAGGCTTTTCTAACCAATCTTTCCAAGTCGGTGGTGCTTCTGGAGAATTTTGATAAATAACTGGTAACCAAGTTGCACAAGGAAACTCGTCTTCCAGTCCCTCTAATTTTTCTCGTGCTTCCTTAACCGCATAATATAAAGATTCCCCACGATGAAACGCTTCTAAAAAGTATTTTAAAAATGTCTGTGCTACTTTATCCGGTACAGGTTGACGCATGACAATAATTTGGGGAATACATAAATCCACCAAAGACCGTGCTAAACCCAAACCATCACAAGAATTAAAAATGGCTAATTTTAATCCATTTTCAACAGCTTTTTTTAAAGATTTTTTTAACTCAGCAATCGTTAAAGTATCCGTTTCATTAATATGAATCCAGCCACTTTCCCCATCAATTTGACTAGAGCTATGTCCGGCAAAAAAGAGAATATCCCATCCTTTCTTATCCCAAAATCGTTCTGTTAACTCTTGGCGCTGTGGCTGAGATAAAAACTGAATTTCTGCATCAGGAAGTTGCTGTTTCAATAAAGCTGCATCTGCTTGAGTGTTGATACCTGTACTGTTTCCTAAAATTGCTAAAATTCTTATCTTAGACTTAGTTTGTCTTGTTATAACAGACTCATAAAAGGGAGAAATCATAGCAATTTCAGCCTGAGGGTAAGCTTCAAATAAATTCCACAAGTGCCAAGGAAGACGCTGTAATTGTACATTATCTGTTTGAACGAGCACTCGCATTTCATCCGAAGCTGATACCTTTTGGATAAATTTCTCTCTGATTAATCGTAGTTCATCTGAATTCAACCAAATATTGAGAGTCTTTTGCAAGAGATGAGCTGTTTGGTTGCAATCTTTGAGAAAAGAACCACGGCTTGCTTTTCCCTTATTTCTAGATGACAATCGATATAACATTTCCAGATTGCAATAAGCTGATTGCCAAAGCTCATAGAGTTTCATGATATCAGGATTAGGCGGTAGCTTCCCCCTGATTTCTACTGAAGGGTGTTTTCCCTCCTCCCCTATTTGCAACCTCACAGAAAACCCACGTTCAAAGTCTCCTTCCCCCAACTCAAAAACAACTAACTTACTCACTCCCATACGCCTACACCCCCACACCCTTACACCCCTACACCCCTGTTACGTTAAATAACAAAGTCTTCTATAAAACTAGTGTCACCAAGTGCGACTCGAATACTAAACTTTTCCCCCGGATAACCACCAATTTGTAACCGAAGAAAATCATTTTCAGGTAAAGCTTGAGTTTCCTCAAAAACATCCCCAGACTCTTCCAGTATCACCAGCTGTAACCCCGTGGGAAGGAAGGTTTGTGTCGTAGCAGGGATGACTTGTACAAGAATATCGATTTCTTGTTCTTCTGATACCAATGATTCAGGATTTGATGCTAGTGAAACTGCAAGAATAACAGTATAATTTCCTTGTGGAGTCTCTAGATTAATAATTTTTCCACCACTCGAACTACCCTCCTGTCGGAATTGTCTGAAGCCAAAAGCGAAATTGGTTTGCGGTGTACTCACCAAAGAATCAAGAGTTTCCCAACCAGCAAGGAAAACATTCTGCAACCACTGGCTGAGGTTTGTCAGTGGTGCAGTAGTACTGACTGATGAAGATACTTTTACACGCAATTGATTTAAATGTCTCAGCAAATTTCTAAGAGGTTGAAATTGATGTAAAGGGATCTCCTCCGCTTCCACCTGTGGGGTAAAACCTAAAATGGCAGCCTCTTCCAGAGTTTCATCGATTTGCACCGCTACATAACCGATGCGATCGCCCCAGACTTCTGCAGGAACATAACAGGTTTGCTCGTTTGCTGTCACAGGACGACATTCCAAACGACCTAATCCTGTCACAATCAAATCAGCAACATCATTGCACAAGCAAATAAACGCATTGTGGCTATAACTTGTTGCGATATCTGTAGGAATATCCATCATCTGTAAGTAATTGTCAACGACTGACACCGCTAAGATATTCAACAAAACTTGTTCTGCCTTTTCCGGAATTGGTAGACGTGCTGCTAATTGACGAGCCCTATTGCGTGCTTCTTCCGTTATGGGTAGGACAATAGTGCGATCGTAAATTTCATTTGTTATTCCAGCCATAGATATTCACCTTCCTTGTGCTTTACAGATATCCTTGTTCTTCCCCAAATTTAAGGAGACGTGGGAGACATTGTCTTTGATAAAACGTACTTAAGGTGGCTAACGGAACTTTGAATTCTGCTGCGATCTCTTTCCAAGTCATCTCTGGAGGTAAACGCCGGAGAATAATGGCTTGACAAGTGATTTCTGGGTGACCTTTAATATGAATACTACCCAGTTCCCCTGTTAGGTCTGTTTCCGCCCAATCCCTTGTCACTTCCAACATTGAAGGAACATCAACTGGTGCTGGGACAGTGTCCAGAGGGTCAATTTCTTCACCCTTATCTGAAATTCGTACGGTTACGAATCGCTGCGCTGCTTTCTGACTTTGGGTGTACAACTTTCTGAGTTCTAACTTGAGATAAGCATTCAGCCAAGTCACGACAGTACTGCGTTCTGGATCGAATTTTTCTCCAGTTGTTGCTTCGCAGAGATTGCGACAGAAGTAAAGCCAAGTTCGTTGCAAAGCATCCTGATAGAACGGGGAGTTATCTTTCCACAGTTTTCTTTGGATAAGTTTAACAATTTCCGTCAAGCCTTCTTGGCGCTCAAGGCTCCCATAGGGATGCTGACAGGTTTGTTGAACTAGCTGAATAATTTTGTGATTACCGTTATCCATAACACCCTGACCGACTAACAAGATTGGCTTTAAGTTAGCACGAACTATAGCAATCCTAAATCATTCGTAAAAAATTTTATGAGCTAATAGCTAATTGCTAACGGCTAACTGCTTTTTAACTATTAACTATTAGCTATTAGCAGTCCTCACAAAAATTTTACATTTCATTTAGGACTGCTATATGATGTTCTTCTTCTAACTTGCTCTGTCGCGGTAAAGATAATTATTGCAATCACTTTTACGCATACCCCTACCTCATTAGTGTTTGCTTTTAGGGACTAACTGTCCTATTAACTTATGGAGCGAGTTTTGAGGTGTTATTCAAATTTTATAAATTTTTTTGACTGGATAACAGAAGTAGTTTATTTGTAAGTGGTAAAGTGTTCCTGACGATAGACACTAGGGGCAACACCAGCCCACCGTTTAAACGCTTTGCTAAAGGATACTTCTGATTCATAACCCACCAGAGTAGCTACCTGTCTGAGTCCTACTCAAGTCTGGCAGATATTGGTGTAAACAGCCTATAACAATGCACAGACTGCTATAATCTATTGAATAGTCGTCTTAAAAAAGAAAATTGTTAGCACTCAAACAGTATGTCAAATCTACTGGCAAGAATTACAGTGAATCCTAAACAATGTGGTGGTCATCCTTGTATCCGTGGTATGAGAATTCGAGTGTCGGATGTGTTAGACCTATTTGCAGCTCAATTGAGTGTTGAACAAATTTTGGAAGAAATGCCCAATCTCGAAGAAGACGATCTCAAAGCAGCACTGTTATATGCGGCTCGCAAACTGTCTCATCCTATCCTAGTTGCATGATTATTTGGGTAGATGCACAGCTATCTCCTGCGATCGCAAGTTGGATAACTGATAAATTTGGAGTCACGGCAGTAGCCTTACGCGATATTGGTTTGAGAGATGCCGAAGATGTGGAAATTTTCGAGGCAGCAAAGGCGCAAGATGCGATCATAATGACCACTGGGTAATGGAATATTTTTTAAAGCGCTTCCCATTCATCTTTACTGACTTGAGCTTGCTTTAATATTTTCAATAGTAAACTTTTGCTGATATCTCCTTCGTGGGGATTAGGAATAATTAATCTCAGTTCATCCTTAATCATGAATTGATGCCTTTTACCTGAATATGGTCCTTGAAAACCAAGTTGTTTCAGGTAATAAATTAAATCGCGTCGATTTATCGCTCCAAAGGTTGGCATTATGCCACATCCTGATTAAAAGCAAGAGAAATTCCATCTAGCACTGGCATTGTATGTCCTAATTGCAATCCTAATACAATCCACTCTTCCAAAGAATCTTTCAATTCTTCTTGGCAAGCTTCAAGTGTAGGAGCATTGGCGTATAATCCTTGCAGTTCAGGCACTTCTCCATAAAAAGTGCCATCGTCTAACGTTTCATAGTTAGCACGCTTCAAAGCTGCTTCAATATACTCTGTCAGCATTTTTATCCGGACCGATCTTTGCTTTACTACCTCATTTTGACGTTAACCAACAAGTATTGCCAACTGTTTGCGAGACACCTTGGATGAAGATGAGAGAAAACTCACTCCCTGTTTGCTAGTTAGTCTTGAAAAAAACGAGCGTGGAGGGATTTGAACCCCCGGCCAACAGAACCGGAATCTGTTGCTCTATCCACTGAGCTACACGCCCATAACATATTGCAGTATAGCACATCTTTGCTCACTTGGTAGAAGTTTGAGAGTGAGTCATAGGGATGCAAGGCATTGCACCTGCTTCCCCCACACCCAACCCTATTAACAAAAAAGAGGTCTGTTTGACCCCCTTGACAACTCCCTACAATCGTGTATAGTTGGGAGAGTTTATTTCAAACCAGTGTTAGTACCTTGTTTGCCAGTAGCAAGTTCAACCTTAACGATTTTGCCACCCATTTTTTGAATTCTTTGCTGTTCGCTGAACCAGTTTTCGTAGGGAACTAGTTTGGTGAAGAAAGTATTTTGCAGTTCGCGCTGGGTGCGAATCCGGGTTTGGCTAGGTACGCAAGCAGTAACTTTAAACAACCTTGACATTTGTTGTAAATCTCCTTTAGGAATTGAGAAAACTTTTTTATCTCAAAATTGAGAGTGCAACATTATTTATTTAATCACTCAAAGGCTGGAAACCAATCGTCAATACCAGACCAGTAGGACTTACCTCCCGTGAGAATTGAGTTAGGCTTGTATGTATTTTATACTTCCACTCCACACTCAGCTTTCAGCACGCTCAAGATAAGCAGCAAACGCTCTAGCACTCACGATTGATTTCCAGTCCTTAATAAAGCCGCACCTAAATTCTTAAGCGCAAACTAGCTCCTAGCTCAAGCCAGAGCAGATGTAATCGAAGTAAACGCCCATTTCTTTTCCGGCGTCAGGACCTACTAAGCTAGCGGTAACTTCCTTCATAGCTTGGATAGCTTGAACGGTAGCACCAACGGGTACACCTAAGGAGTTGTAGGTTTCTTTCAAACCGTTGAGTACGCGCTCATCTAGGATGGATGGGTCACCAGCCAACATAGCGTAGGTGGAGTAGCGGAGGTAGTAGTCCAAGTCGCGGATACAAGCAGCGTAGCGACGGGTGGTATACATGTTACCGCCGGGACGGGTGATATCAGAGTAAAGCAGGGACTTAGCTACAGCTTCCTTAACGATCGCAGCAGCATTAGCGCTGATGGTGGTAGCAGCACGTACGCGCAGCTCACCAGTAGAGAAGTAGCTCTTGAGCTTCTCGAGAGCACCGGTATCCAGGTACTTACCTTGTACGTCCGAAGTATTAATGACAGCGGTAATTGCGTCTTGCATGTTGTTATTCCCTTATTTCCAACCGTTTTGCAACACTTGTGTTTCAGCAGGTAAAGCCTAGAGGTTCGCCTTACTGCATCGCACCAACGAGATAGTCAAAGTAAGAACCAGCTTCTGAAGCGTCTTCAGAAGACATTAGAGAAGCAGCTACGTTCTTCATTGCATTAACGCCAGCAGCAACAGCGTCGATAGGAGTTCCGAGAGACTTGTACATTTCACGGACACCTACAACACCGATTTCTTCGATGGGGGTGACATCACCAGCAACAACTCCGTAGGTGATGAGACGGAGGTAGTAATCTAAGTCGCGCAAGCAGGTTGCGGTCATTTCCTGACCGTAAGCGTTTCCACCAGGAGAAACAACATCAGGGCGTTTTTGGAAAAGTTGGTCGCCAGCTTGCTTAACGATGCGCTCGCGGTTATCGGTCAATACTTGAGCAATGCGGAGACGCTTTTCTCCACTGGTAACAAAGCTCTTAATCCGATCTAGTTCGCCTGGGCTGAGGTAGCGGGCTTCTGCATCAGCATTCACGATGGACTTCGTGACGATACTCATTAATGGATTCCTCCAGAACTAATGAAACCAGAATTTAATTAAACTGGTGCGACTTTAATTTCGGTTAACTGAGTTTCTCTTCTCGCTTTCTAGAGACAACAGTCAAACAACTGCTGGTTCTAATGCTTTCTGAGACGACTTGAGTCTTGACTTGTAAAACAAGCCCTTCAACTCAGCTACCTACCGGATTTATTTTCGGGCATTCTGTTGAGCAAATATGACAGCTCTTCATACTTTGTAACATTCTTTTTCATGTTCACTGTCGCACCTCACAAACTTAAGGAAATGTAAAGAAAAGTTACAATGCCAAAGTAGGCAACAGATGAAGTCACAGATTAACGGATAAATTCCCCGTTCTGTTACAAAATCCGTTACCAAGACCGGATTACCGAACAGATGTAACAGATTACCTATCTGCTACATCCGTTACAAAATCCGTTGTCAAATGTTGCTTATCTTAAGTTAGCCCGTCCGCTGACCACAGCTGGAGACAAGCTTGACCAGGATTGTTTCACCAAGTCAGCGGCTGCTTTCACACTACCGAGGTAGTTACCAGCTGGTAGGGATGGGTAACGGTTGTATGGAACCACATCCTCACCAAAGTACTGAGAATACTCTTGGCTGTTCACCATCACCTCTACAGCAGCTTTTAAGCCGCCATCCGCCAGCAGTTTGTTGTACTGACGAATTTCTGCTTGAGTTGCTGGTGCGCGTCCCAAGATATGACGGAAGAGGAACTCAATCACTTTGGTGTTGGGGTATGGAGAGTAGAAGCGCTTGCGGTAGATTTCCGAACTAGCGAGTTCGCGTACGAATTCTCGCACGGAAATTTCGCCATTCCGCAGTCGGCTTTCCAAATCCGAGCGGCGGAAGTAAGAAGGAACTTGACCGCTAAACACATCCATTACCTGACAGTAAATGGCGTTCATAACCTGTTGCATTTCTGCTTGGTTAGTACCAACTGTCATGCGGTAAATACGAGAAGGTTTACGACGGGTTGTACCAACACCCACTTCAACCGACTGTCCGCGACCATCGTTATAGGAACGACCGAGTTCGATAAACAATGGCTGGCTCTTGTCGATTTCACGAGCTTTCGCCGCCATATCTGCGATCGCCTTCGCCAAAATCGGCATTTTAGCAGAATCCATCTTGGGCTGTACTGGCTCAAAGCTGGGGATAACGATGTCCTTATTTTGCTTAGTGAGCTGGTTGTAAAGCCTTTGAGTATTCGGGAAATTAGCCGCAGGTAGAGTTGGGAAGCGGTTGAATGGAACCGTATCTTCGCCAAACGCTTCAAGATACTCCTGGGAGTTCACCATTGACCGGATAAACGCACGCAGACCTTGGCTAGCAAGTATTTGATTATACTTACGAATCTCCACTTGATCGAGTGGAGCGCGTCCCAAGAAATGCTTAGTTCCCAGTTCAATCACCTTAGTATTGGGATAAGGAGTATAGAATTCTTTCTGGTATAGATTAGAACATCCTAACCCTTCAATGAATTCCTTGACGGTAATTTCGCCATTACCCAGCCTACTTTGCAGCGCAGTAAATTCATTTTGTGCAATGTAGGGCTCAATATTGCGCTCAAAAATCTGACGGTAAGCTGCACCGATAACAGTTGCTACAGCGACTTTATCATTAGTACTTGCTACCAACTTAAAGACTTTTGTTTGTTCGCGCTTCTTAGTCACACCTTGGTTAATACGGAACTGAATATCTGGTTCCGTCCGTGTTTCTACAACGGTACCCAGTTCCATAAAGCGTGGTGTTTCTTCCTTCTCTACCTTCGCGACATCTTCACGAATGCTACCTACACGGAGTTTCCGCAAAGCAACACCGCTAGGAGTCAGATAACGTTCGTACGGAACTGTATCTTCACCAAAAGCTTCGTTATACTCTGCAGTGTCAATGATTGCATCAACTAACCCGTATAAGCCCTTCTTAGAACAGATGTCAAAGTACTTGTTATTTTCCTGACGCCCATAGGTAGGACGACCTAACAAACGACGGTGGATGTACTCAACCGCCTTACACACATAAAGCGGAGTCCAGTATAGTTTGCGGAACAATTCCGACTTCGCCAAAGCTCGGACAAATTCTTTGATAGAAATTTCACCGTTCTCGAGCTTTATTTCCGCCACTTTCAGGCGCTGACCTTCATAAACATCGCGACCAAAGACTTGTAGGTAAGCACCCCGAATCACTGCTTGAGTAGAACTTTCAGAGTACTTAACACTGAGTCCAGTTGGTGTTTTCTTACCTCTTGTACCGGGTAGCTGATCCAAGCGGAATACCTTGGGTCCCAGAGTACCGGGGAACGAACCCAGTGCTTTGGGATTGCTGTTTTGGTTGTTAATTCCAGGTCCAGAGTGAATCAGGATGCGCTTGGTATCCTTACCAAAAGGAGCGGGACGAGTGCTTGGATTGCGGGTTTCTTTCGGGAAGATAGCCCCAAACTGAATTTCCAACGGGTCGTTACCAGAACCATATGGATGCTGGTCGGGTAGTGGCTGTTCGTAATCAGCAAACAGTGTGATGAACTGAGGAACTTTGCGGAAGGGCGCACTGTAGTTAAACAGGTCTTGCTGTGGACCCCAGTTGCGACACTCTTGAGCTTCTTGACCCAGACCCCGAAGGTAGGGTACTGTTTCCTCTCCAAAGTAATCAGCGTATTCCTGAGAATCTACCAAAGCATCAATCAGTGCTGGTAGACCACCTTTGGAGACAATATCAAAGTATTTTTGCACTTCTTCCCGACTGCTTGGTCCCCGTCCTAAGAAGTGACGGAAAGCAAGTTCTAGGGCGCGGCTGTTGATAAAGGGCTGATAAAACTGTTGTTGATAAAGGGGAGATTTGCCAAGGCGACGGACAAATTCTTTCATGGAAATAGTGCCATTCTTCACCTGAGATTCCAGGTAAGAAATAGACTGACTATAAGCACGGGTAATATCGCGCTCAAATATTTGTCGATACGCTGCTTTTATCACCTCCATTTTCTCTGTTGCTGACAATCCCGGCTTCATCACAAACTTTTGACGCCGTTCTGCTGCATTAAAGTAAATTTGAGGCAGTTGCAAACCTTGTTGGTCGTTGGAAGGTCGCTGACGCAGTTTACTTGATGGGGTGGGTGCTTTGAATTCTGTAATCAAAACATCCATGTACTGAGACACAATGTCTGTTGCGACAGCGTCTTTACGGAAATAGGAAAGTGCTGCGGCTTTCAATTCCTGCAAAGCGACTAGGGTAGCTTCGCCGGAACAAGCGTTTTCAATGATTTCTCTCAAACCACGCGTGTTCACAGCAATAATGTTGGGGTCACCAGCTACGATCGCATAAGTAGCGTAGCGCAAGAACCAAGATAAATCCCGCAAGCTCTTCGCCATGTTAGCCGGACCGTAACGAGCGACGTTGATTGGTCGGAAACCAGGAGGAACCGGACCACTGGGCGAGCTATTAAAGATTGATCGTAAATTTTCTAGGAAACCACCACGACTCTCAACGTAGGTTACGTTTCCTAGTTTCATTCCCTCTCTGACATCACTTGATGCACCAGCCATCGCCATTTCTGGTTCCCTTGGCTTTTCTAAGAAAGCCATTGGCGAACCACCAACGAAGATCCGGTTTGCAGCACGAGAGACGATGATCTCTGAATTTTCCGTGAGCGCCTGGGCGATTTCTAGACGCTTTGCACCTGATGCAAAATAACTCGCCAGTTCACTGAGTTCCCCGGCTCCCAAAAAGCGGTCTTGCTGCTCTGCTTGGGAAATTGTTGAAACAGTTAGGGTTTGATATAGTTGCGGACGCGCAACTGAGCTTCCACCACTTGCCTTAACACTCATCGGATTTGTAAAACTCCCATCATATTTTTTCTTGTGTTAAGTCTGGGTTGCTCTCAGGCTTGACACGGGGGGTGTAGTTATGCCTTAAGAGTGCCGCCTTAAAGACTGCCACAAAAAATTAACCCAGTCAGCTTTTAGATTAGAACGTTTTGCGTTTTCTCTGTGGCTTTATTAAGAAGTGTGTAGAAACTATAGTCTTAATGTACTATTTTCGTAAGCAATTACTCCCTTTTTTCTGAGAATGGATTAAAATTTCGTTACATTCACTCACAAAACTCAAAACCTCCCCCACACTCCTACACCCCACACCCTACACCCCTATTTCCGTCCCTCCCGCATCCAACAATATTTTGGCAACACTGACACGTTCGCTTGTGTACGTGTTATTAAAATAACCCATTAAAGTGTCAGGAGAAGATTCTATTCCCAATAGTTCATGTCTTGAAGCATAGACCAAAGCCGTTTTACCGTCGTTATCCTTAGCATTCACATCAGCGCCTGCTTGAATTAGTTTGGAAACCGCTTCAACATTGTCAAATTCAGCAGCAAGAATCAACGGAGTCCGCCCATGAATATCTCTACCATGAACATCCGCTCCAAATGCAATCAGTATTTGGACGATGTCACCTATTTCGCTTCCCACTTCACACGCAGCTTCCATTAGGGGAGTAAATTGATAACCATATTCATCAGGATCGCGAATATCGACATCAGCGCCTGCTGTTAACAGTACTTCGACAATGGCTTTGTAATTGTTCTGGACGGCGTAATGTAATCCACTCCCGCAATCCCACAAGTGATTCACATCCGCACCCACACCTATGAGCGATCGCACTATCTCCACATAACCCCCACAGATCGCTGTGAGCAAAGCATCATAAAATTGGCTATCTTTCTCACGCACCACATATTTACCTGCTTCCAGCACTAAATTCACGACTTCGGTAGAACCATTGCAAGCCGCTAAGTGTAACGGAGTCGATGAACCCTCTTGTACCAGAGCACCAGCTTCAAGTAAAGTGTTGATAATTTCTATATCACCCTCATTTACGGCTATTTCTAACGGAGTCCAACCGCTTTCTTCGTCTATCCTATTGATATCAACTCCACTTTGAATAATTTCTTGAATTTTAGCGATATTTTTCTCTTTAATGATACTATAGAGACTCTTGGGGGTTGATTCTAGTTCACCGCGATCGCCTAAACCGTTTGTTTTGATAGACATTTTTAATAATAAACTCTAGAAATAATTAACTTGTCAGCTTTCTCTAAAGCCTTTGTCGTCACTGGTTGTCATGATTTTTGTTTGCGATGGCTAAATCTTTGCACAATCTTGCTGTAAAAACAAGCCTTATGAGTGGAATAGCTAAATTCAACGTAATACAAGTGGTATCAGAAACCCGGTTTCTCTAAGCAACCGGGTTTCTACGTCTTACATTTTTTATTTGACCTACTTAAATTATTTATCCTGAGGTTCGGTGAAACTCGGCAACTCCTGCTAAACCGGGTTTCTAGTTATCACTATCCTTTGCGGTATTGTAACGTAACTCTATTTGTTGTTAACAAAAATGAGATATGGCGATTCCCATTCCAGTGAGGTACAGCAAGAAAAAATTAACCACAGATGAACGCAGATGAACACAGATAAATTGGTATCTTAGTAGACTAGGAAATGCTATAAGTATTTTCTATAAACATTATTAATCAGCACAGGTACGCAATCGCTAACATTAAAAGCTGCTGCTCACTCAACATCTGACTCAAAACATGAAGCAATTAATTCTTTTCCAGAACCACACTTTTTCATGTACCCTAGCAAATCACTTTTGAAAGCACGAAATGTTGCGATCGCAGTTTCGGCTTCTGGTGATAAACGACCTTTCAAATAACTAATAATTGCGCCAGCACCAATCAAGTCCTCAAATACAGGTCGCAGAGTACCATCTTCCCACTTCTTTATGCTTTTGTATCCCTACACCCCATACCCCACACCCTACACCTTGAGTGACAGTATTCGCTAAACTCAGAAATGCTGTGATTGTGCTCCTCCAGATGTCCGACTCTCAAACCATTAGCGCTGCTGTCGCCAAACTCTACAACACCTACCCCTTTCCACCAGAACCCCTGCTTGATGAGCCACCTCCGGGCTATAATTGGCGTTGGAATTGGTTAGCTGCTTATAACTTTTGTACTGGTCAAAAACCTCAAAAGCAAGATATCCGCATTCTCGATGCTGGATGTGGTACAGGAGTGGGAACCGAATATTTAGTTCACCTTAACCCTGAGGCTTTTGTTGTTGGAATTGACCTGAGTGCTAAAGCTTTGGAAGTCGCAAAAGAACGGTGTCAACGGTCCGGTGCTAACCGTGTTGAGTTTCACCACCTGAGTTTGTACGATGTCGAACAGTTACCAGGTGAATTCGATTTTATCAACTGTGTTGGTGTACTTCACCACTTACCAGACCCCATTCGCGGTATTCAAGCCTTGGCGAAGAAGTTAAGACCTGGTGGCTTGATACATATTTTTGTTTATGGGGAGTTGGGCCGGTGGGAAATACAGCTGATGCAAAAGGCGATCGCACTTCTCCAAGGTGATAAACAAGGTGATTACCAAGATGGCGTTCAAGTCGGACGGCAGATATTTGCTTCTTTACCAGATAACAACCGAATAGTCAAGAGAGAAAAAGAACGTTGGGCTTTAGAAAATCAAAGGGATGAATGCTTTGCCGATATGTACGTACATCCCCAAGAGATTGATTATAATATCGAAACGTTATTTGAACTCATTGACGCTTCCGGGTTAGATTTTGTCGGGTTCTCAAATCCTAGGTTTTGGCAATTAGAAAGACTTGTGGGTAAAGCACCAGATTTGATAGAAAGAGCAAAACAGCTAAGACCTCGCCAACGCTACCGCCTGATAGAATTACTAGATCCAGAAGTCACCCACTACGAATTTTTCTTAAGTCGTCCACCCTTACCCAAAACAGACTGGACATCGGACGAAAGCTTGTTAGCCGCAATCCCAGAAAGAAATCCTTGTATAGATGGGTTTCCTAGTCAGTGTGTATTTAACTACGACTACCAAATTGTCAACTTATCACCACCTGAGTTAGACTTTTTACAACGAGCTAATGGTAACTCAACGGTACGAGAGATTTTAACCGATTTGCAGTTAGGGTTAGAGAAAGTTCGAGAACTTTGGAAGCAGCAGCTAATTATCCTAACGCCTCACAACCTAAGGTAAAATAGAGGTGAAGGGATTTGCAAGAAATAAGTTATCTATCTTTTGAGGCTATCTGTAATAGGCGAGACGTCGGTCCCACAAGAGATTTTTGGATGCTTTTTTCTTTGGAAATTCCCAAGAGAAATTTTGTTTCTCTGTTCCACGCTTCATCTACCCACAACTTCCAACACGAAATGTCTGGAACGAAGGATACTGTTTGTCCTTTTGACTTGTATATTTCGTGTCAAAAATCGTTTTTGTGCATCTGCGTCTTCCCACAAAATTTCCTCTTGACAATAAGTTAATTGTTTTTTT
This sequence comes from Scytonema sp. PMC 1070.18, assembly GCA_035967975.1. Classification (GTDB taxonomy): domain Bacteria; phylum Cyanobacteriota; class Cyanobacteriia; order Cyanobacteriales; family Nostocaceae; genus Scytonema. Next base: position 1,478 of record JAWQFQ010000174.1, on the reverse strand, counting down.
CTAAAGTAATGTTACCCAATCGTGATATGATTCAGCTGGCTGAAGAAGCAGTAAACACGATTAACTGTACTGGTTTCAAGTCCCGTGAGCTTGTCAGACGAATCAACTGAACCCACACCGACAACGCGACAAGATGCTCAACCTGGTTTTGAGGACCCAGAGCCAGTCAACTCTTCCATGCAGGAGTTTTACAAGCTCTATCAGGAGTTGCTACTCATCACTCTGGTCTTAACAGGGGTTGTTTTTATCTCTGTTTGGATCGCCTACTCCTTGAACATAGCCCTAAATTATTTGTTAGGAGCATGCACAGGTGTGGTTTACTTGAGGATGTTGGCAAAAGATGTTGAGCGTTTGGGTACTGAGAAAAAGCAGCTGAGTAAAACACGCTTAGCTTTAATAGTCGTATTGGTTCTGCTAGCATCGCAGTGGAATCAACTGCAACTATTGCCCATAATTTTGGGATTTCTCACCTACAAAGCCACGCTTATCATCTACGTAGTTAAGGTGGCATTTGTCTCTGACTCGCCATAGCTCCGGTAACAAAAAAAAGGCTCCACTTCTCCAGTTAAGATTGGAGAAATGATCGATAGGTCAAGAAAATGCTGAATTTTCTGAACATCTTCTACTCTGTTCCCCTTGCAGAATTAGAAGTGGGAAAACACCTGTACTGGCAAATAGGTAACCTAAAACTGCACGGGCAGGTTTTTCTCACCTCCTGGTTAGTAATTGGCATGCTAGTAGTAGCTTCAGTCGCTGCTAGCAACAACATCAAGCGAATTCCGAGTGGGATACAGAACTTCATGGAGTATGCCCTAGAATTTATTCGGGATTTGGCAAAAAACCAGATTGGCGAGAAAGAATATCGCCCCTGGGTGCCATTTGTTGGCACTTTGTTTTTGTTCATTTTTGTGTCAAATTGGGCAGGAGCACTTGTTCCACTACGGCTAATTAAATTGCCAGAAGGTGAGCTAGCAGCACCAACCAGTGACATCAATACCACTGTTGCCTTAGCATTGTTAACATCATTAGCGTACTTTTACGCTGGGTTTAGCAAGAAGGGATTGGGGTATTTTGGCAACTACGTTCAGCCAGTGGCTTTTATGTTGCCATTCAAAATTATTGAAGATTTCACAAAGCCCCTCTCCCTAAGCTTCCGTTTATTCGGTAATATCTTGGCAGATGAACTGGTTGTAGGGGTGTTAGTACTGCTGGTACCTTTATTTGTGCCCCTGCCTGTGATGGCTTTGGGATTATTTACCAGCGCCATCCAGGCACTCATTTTTGCCACCCTGGCAGCTGCTTATATCGGTGAAGCGATAGAAGAGCATCATGGTGGAGAAGAGCATGGTCATTAGTAGATAGTAGATAGTAGATAGTGGATAGTAGATAGTAGATAGTGGATAGTAGATAGTGGTCAGTGGTCAAAAGCAACTAACAACTAACAACTAACAACTAACAACTAACAACTAACAACTAAC
>JAWQFQ010000173.1:0-20038 GCA_035967975.1 Scytonema sp. PMC 1070.18 | reverse complement strand
GGTGTAGGGGTGTAGGGGTGTAGGGGGAAGAGATGAATTTATTGAGAGATTAAGTGAAGATTTTGTATTTTTAATGTACTATGGCGATTCCCATTCCAGTGAGGTATTGCAAGAAAAAATTAACCGCAGATGAACGCAGATGAACGCAGATGTTGGCGTCAGCCTTACCGCAGGCTACGCAGATAAATTTGTATCTCAGTAGACTAGGAAACGCTATAGTGACTTCATTAAGTATAGATTTTCATGAATCAACTGGTGTAAATTTGGGTGAATAAGTTATGAGGTTCTATATCAAAATACCCTACACCCTACACCCTACACCCTCTTATTTCCCCGTTACCTTTACCAAACCAATACCACCAAAGTAAAGACTCATGACTGCTCCTGCGAGTAAAGATTGAGTAACTGGGTCGGTAGAAGGTGTTAGAATGGCTCCTAAAATTACGGCTCCTAGAATCACGTAACGCCAACCTGAGAGCATTTGTTGTGAAGATACAATTCCTAGTGAACCAAGGAGCAACTGAATTATGGGGACTTGAAATGCTAGCGCAGTACTAAATAATAACAACAAGACAAACTCAAAATATTTATCGATTGACCATAGCTGCTCGACAACATCAGCACCATAGCTGATAAAGAATTTTAAAGCTGCTGGAATCAGTAGTAGATACGCAAATACCAATCCTGCTCCGAAAAGAACGGTTGAACCGAGAACTATAGGTCCAATCAAACGGCGTTCGCGACGAGTCAGTCCGGGAAGAACAAATTGGATAATTTGGTAAAGCACAAAGGGGCTGGAAAGTAAAAGTCCGGTGTATCCCGCTACTTTCATAGAGACAAAGAAATATTCTCCAGGGGCTAGCTGAAGAAATTTGACTCCCTGTGCGGGAAGTTCTAGCAACTGGACAATCGGTTTTACGGCGATGAAGCACCCAACAGCACCGACTATGACAACAATTAGAGAGTAAAAAATCCGCTGTCGTAACTCTTCCAAGTGGTCGAAAAGCGACATTTCGACTTCACCAGGTAACTCATCAAGAGGGTCTTTCTCTAGATTATCGTCTTCTTCTTCGAGATCAATATCAGGAGGGATTGTCGTTTTAACTTCTTCTTGTGAGGGCGTCATGAGTTAGCAATCTGGCATCTTTATGTTAACTATTGTATCTAAGTAAGGGGCGGACTAAAAGTTTTTCACCATTTTTACTGTTCATTATAGATTTCCTTGAAGTAATAAGTAGAGTCTGCTCTGCTTTCACTTTTATCAGTTATCATTTCCCCCCTCTTGTAATTTAGTGGCGATACGGGCTAACGTGCGATCGCCCGTTAGGTGAGCAAGTCCACTTTGCATGACCCTAGCAAAAAAACTGATGACTAATACTGGCGATACTTTTTTTGGTGCTGTGAAGATGTCTTGATTTAATGAACCGCAGAGGACACAGAGGACTCAGAGGTAAGAGCTAGAGAGATTTGGGTCATTCTAGACTCCTGAGGGGTGTTGCAAAGTTCTTTTTTCATAAAGTTGTGTCTACTTTAGGGAGTTCCAAATAAAAAAGTCTTCACAAATTTCTTGTGGTACGGGCGTCCTCACCCGTTAACGAGTCACAAAAGGTCTGAATTTATTTCTTGGAAGTCCCTTGGCGTAATTATACATTTTTGGCTAAGGTTCTGTATGAGTCATACTATTGGTTTAACTTTAATAGCATTTTTGGTTTTTCTTGGTAATTTAGGTCAAATGTCTATCGGTTGCAGTGGCTTGCAATTATTGAGTTATAAAGTTTCTGGAGTTAGTGGTACAGTTGATACTAGGGGGAATGAAGGTACACTTACAGCGCAGTTTTCTCTATCTGCTAGGGATGAACGAAAAGCTGATTGTCTCCGCGCTGGGAATTGTAAGGGATAGGATTTTTAAACGCAGCCTGTAGCAGCCTGTAGCAGATGAGTGCTGGGTTGAAATCGTGTTTGTTTTGTTTTATGTGACTTTTCACCTGTTTTAAGAGTAAATTTTAATTTAGAGCCAATCTTTATATTTCAATACTACAAGGGATAAGTAAAGATTAGAAACCCGGTATCTTGAAGATACTGGGTTTCTGGCGAGTTGTAATTTGGTCAATGTATCTACGAGAAAATCCGGATTATTGGCGGCTGATTTTGTATCTTGATTTAAGTATCAGCGGAGACAGGTGTGGGTGTCCACGAGTCAGTGGAGTTATCTAGCTATTTTTGCTGTCTCTATCCTTTGTATCTATATATATCTAAGAGAATTGGATATCTTATGCTTTTAGATTTGGAAAGATTTTATCAAGCTTGTAATCCGAGCCGTCCTTTGATTATGGGAAATGCTAGCGATCGCCAATACTATATTGATTTTGCTTCGGTGCGGGGTGGTAAAATTATAGAGGCGTTGTTGCGGACTATTACTAGATTATCACCATCAAAACCAACTTGCCAACTGTTTACAGGACATATTGGTTGTGGAAAATCGACGGAGTTGCTGCGACTTAAAGCTGAGCTAGAGCAGGAGAAGTTTCATGTTGTGTATTTTGAGTCTACTCATGTTTTAGAAATGGTGGACGTGGATATTACGGATATTTTCTTAGCCATTGTCGGTCAAGTGAGTGAAAGTCTCGAAGCCATGAATATCCGGTTGAAACCACGCTATTTTGCTCAGCTGTTTACGGATGTTGTGGATTTTTTGCAAACTCCAATGGATTTGGAGGTCGAAGGTGAGTTATCTGTCGGTATCGCTAAAATTACGGCTAAGACTAAGGAAAGTCCTAAGTTGCGACGACGATTGCGGGATTATCTGGAACCGAGAACTGAGAATATTTTGCAATCGATTAATCAAGAATTGCTCGATCGCGCAGGGAAAGAACTCAAAGCGGCTGGAAAAAAAGGATTGGTCGTTATTGTAGATAACTTGGATCGGGTCGCTATTAGACCTTTACCATCTGGACGCTCTCTACCAGAATACTTATTTATTGACCGGGGTGAGCAATTATCGAAATTAAATTGTCACGTCGTCTACACTATTCCCCTTGGTATCACTTTCTGTAATGATAGTGCTCAACTACAGCATCGTTTGGGGGGAGGTGTGGCTCCTAAGGTCTTACCTATGATTCCTGTACGTCTGCGTAATGGTGAGGTGTTCACTCAAGGACTGGCGTTGATGAGACAAATGGTGTTGGCTAGAGCTTTCCCAGATATTTATCCTGACCAGCGGTTAAATTTAATTGCGGAAGTGTTTGACACTCTGGAAACTTTGGATAGATTGTGTCTGGTGAGTGGTGGTCATGTACGGGATTTGCTCGGTCTGCTTTATGACTGTGTTAGAGAACAAGACCCTCCCTTTGAGCGTGAATGTGTGGAGTTGGTGATTCAAAAACACCGCGACTTTCGCGCTAATCCCATTGACTCTCAAGAGTGGGAGCTTATATTTCAAATGGTACAGGAGCAAAGAGTTAGAGGAGATGTGGAATATCATACTCTGTTGCGAAGTCTGTTTGTCTTTGAATACCGTGACCACCAAGGGGTCTGGTTTGCGCCTAATCCAATTTTAGAGGAAACACCAAAATTTCAATCATGGTTGAAAAATACCCGGTAATGGATTTCGTCTCAGCTAATGACCGTTCTTTAAGGAACTTAGGACGAGCTATTATTTTTTCTCAAGGTCAATTCTCGCTGGTTGTGGTCTGTTGTAATTATCTGGCTTTGCAAGAGCAAATACTGCAACAACTCGAAGAAATCTCATTACAAGGGTACCAGGTTCAACGAATTGTCGTTCCTCGAAATGCAATCAGTCTTTATACAAACATTCACTCACAAGTTACTGATGAGCAGCCATCAGTGTTGATGATTCTGGGCTTGGAGTCGGTGAATGCACTTGATGACCTGTTGACTGGTCTCAATCATGTCAGGGATGAGCTACGCAAACGACACCCGTTTCCAATGGTCTTCTGGGTAAATGATGAGGTGCTACAGAAGATGGTGCGTTTGTCTCCAGATTTTGCTAGCTGGGCGGCTACACCTATTAAGTTTGATATGACGACAACAGAGTTACTTCTATTCCTGGAGCAGAAAACGAACTCTTTATTCTCTGAAATTCTTAATGTTAATTCTGTACAGTCAGCAGAGCATCAAATTTTGTCTTATAATAACACTTTAGACTTAGTATGGAGATGCCGTAGCTACGAGTTTTGCTATGCTGTCAAAGATTTGCAAAATCGTGGTGTCAAGCTAGAGTCGGAGTTGAACGCTGGTTTGGAATTTGTTTTTGGTTTGGAGGATTACGTTGGCGATCGCATAAACTCAGCACTCAAACATTTTCAACCAAGTTTGCAGTTTTGGCAACAACAATTAAGACAAGAGGACGTAGGGGGGGGACAATTCACTGCTCTTGGTTCTCCTATTCCCCCGTCTCCTCATCGTCTTCGGGAAGGGGTGCTGCTTTTCTATATTGGATTGTGTTATTTCCGTTTATTTGAGCGCAATAACTCGGAAAATCTCCCCTACTGGTTAGAAGCTAAGTCTTGTTTCCAGCAGTGTGTTCGTGTTTTTGAGGTGGCTGGACGTGAGGATATAGTTGCTCGGTATATTGTTAAATTGTGTGAAGTCTTGCAACAACTGCAAGAGTGGGAAGAATTGCAGGTGGTTGCGGAAAAGTCTTTGGAGTTACATCAAACCTTTGGGACTCAAATTCAACTGGCTCGTGATTACGGTTTTCTGGCTGAAGTGGCTGTGCAATACTCTAACTGGGCAAAAGCGAGTCAATTTGCACAAATGTCGCTATTTTCTCTGAAGGAAGCAAGAGCAACTTTCGATAGCGAACAGCATCAGGGTTTATTTCCACTGCTGTTAGAGCAAATATATCAATTAGTTTTGGCTCAAGCACTGGAGCGTTTGGGTGAAAAAAATCAGGCTCTAGAACACCTGAAAATGGCTTATCAGCAACTGGGAATGGCGTTAGAAACCAGTGACTATCGATACGATGCTTATCGTTATATTCGCCTTTTGCAAAGGTTGCGATCGCTCTACTTTCAGTCTAGTCGGTATCTGGAAGCCTTTTGTATTAAACAAAAATGGCGCTCGGTTGAGCAACAGTACGGTTTGCGTGCTTTTATTGGTGCGGGACGCTTACAACCTCAAAGACAAGCAACAAACCCCATGTTGGTTTCTCCATCCGCTCTTACGAGTGTCGCTCTAGAAATTGCTGCTTCTGGTCGTCACAGAGATATTCATCACTTAATTGGGAGAATGAGTCGCTCTGACCAAAAACTGACTGTCATTCACGGTCCATCCGGGGTTGGTAAAAGTTCTACCGTGACTGCGGGGTTAGTCCCTGAATTGCAAAACAGAGCGATCGGTGACCAAAAATCTGTACCTGTTGTCGTACAAGTTTATACTAATTGGGTTCGAGAATTAGGAGAGTCTTTAACCCAGGCTCTACTTCTTATTCAAAATAGCTCTACAGGGGTATCTTCTGAGTTGATTGCACTTAACTCGATAGAAGCTATCCTAGCACAGCTACAAGTCAATGCCAAGAATCATTGGATAACTGTTTTGATTTTTGACCAGTTTGAAGAATTTTTTTTGAACTGTCCACAACGGGATGAGCAGCAAAAATTTGACCTTTTTATCTGCAATTGCTTGAATATATCCTTTGTGAAGATTATATTTTCTCTGCGTGAAGAATATTTGAGTCGGTTATTAGACTTTAAACATTTGGCAGAACAAGAGACAATTAATCATAATATATTAGATAAAAATATTCGTTACCAATTAAAAAATTTTGCTAAAGAAGATGCGAAGAATGTTATTGTTAGGTTAACAGAGCGATCGCATTTCCACCCAGAATCTGCTTTAATCGACGCTTTAGTGGAGGACTTATCAGCAGAATTAGGAGAGGTGCGTCCCATTGAATTACAGGTCGTTGGTTCTCAATTACAAGATGAAAGGATAACAAGTCTAGCTGAGTATCAGAAATTTAGACCTAATAAACTTATAGAGAGATATATAAGGGAACTTATCAAAGAGTGCGGTTCCGATAATGAAGGAGCAGCTTTATTGATTTTGTATTTGTTAACAGATGAAGACAAAAAACGTCCTTTTAAAACTCATACTGAGTTAACAACACAATTAGCAGAATTAGAACAGATAGAGAAAATAGAGTTAGTTTTAGAAATTTTAGTACGTTCTGGGTTGGTCGTGCTATTTCTTGATGTCACTGAACGCCGATATCAATTAATTCACGATTATTTAGTAGACCTGATTCGCTACCTACAACAACAAACGGAATCGAATTTACAGACACAATTAAAGGAGTTAAGAGACCACGTTTATCAGAGAGAAACAGAGATTTCTCAGCTAAAAAGTCAACTTAAGAAAAAGCAGCAGCAACCTAAATTGGTAGAAAGTCAACCGCAACAAGGATTGAATTTATTGACGGAATTAAAAGAGTTACGCAAGCGAGAAACAGAAAGTCAGATTGAGATTGCACAGTTGTATGCTGAATTGCAACAGCAAAAGTTACAAGCAGAGCTTAGCCATAGTAAAGCTACAGTTAATCGTTTTCTTAAAATAGCACTTGCTGGGTCGCTTGTCAGTATATTGGTAGTGGGATATTTTTGGAGACAAGCAGTCATCAGTGAAATTAGAGCTATTAGTGCAACTAGTGAAGCGCTTTTAGCCTCGCCAGATAAAGAGACTGATGCATTAAAGGAAGGTTTGAAAGCAGCCAGAAAACTGCAAAGAACAGCTTTTATATTACCAGATGCAGATACGCGATCGCAAGTGATGACTGCACTTTATCAAGTCGTTCCGAGGGAAAAAGAACGTCTTTGCTTAGAAGGACATACCGCAGGAGTCAATAGTATTAGTTATAGTCCTGATGGTAAGATAATAGCCTCAGCGAGTGCTGATAAAACTATTAAACTTTGGCATTCTGACGGTCAGCTATTTCAAACTTTAAAAGGACATAGGGATGTCGTCAACAACATCAGTTTCAGCCCTGATGGTAAGATGATTGCTTCAGCTAGTCAAGATAAAACTGTAAAACTTTGGAATCTCAAAGGTAAGCTACTCACAACTTTAAAGGGACATACTGATGTCGTCAATAGCGTCAGTTTCACCCGTGATAATAACATGATTGCTTCGGCGAGTAGCGACAAAACTATTAAACTCTGGCGTCGAGATGGTAAACTTATCAAGACCTTACAGGGACATCAAGCTCAAGTCTTAGGTGTAGCTTGGTCGCCTGATGGTCAAATTCTTGCTTCAGCAAGTACAGATAACACTATTATACTTTGGAGTGTAGACGGGAGACAGCTGAAAATATTAACAGGACATAATGATGCTGTCAGGAGTGTAGCTTGGTCTCAAGATGGGAAGGCGATCGCCTCAGGGAGTTTAGACAAAACCGTCAAACTTTGGAACCGCGACGGTAATTTGTTAAGAACTTTATCTGGACATAACGATAAAGTTACGAGTGTGAATTTCAGTCCCGATGGTTCTACCATTGCTTCAACCAGTACTGACAGGACAATAAAACTTTGGCGTCGTGACGGTTTGCTATTAAAAACCATTAAAGGACATAAAGATTGGGTTAACAGTGTCAGTTTTAGCCCTGACGGTAAGACTCTTGCTTCTGCTAGTACAGACAGAACAGCTAAACTCTGGGATGTGCGGGATGTGTGGTTACCGAACAAGTCTCATCGTAAAAGTGTGACGAGTGTGAGTTTCTCCCATCAAGGTGATTTGATTGCTTCAGCTAGTGAGGATAATACTATCAAATTTTGGAGTCGAGAGGGGACACTGCTTCGTACCTTAGAAGGTCATAAAGGAGAAGTCTGGGGTATCAGTTTTAGCCCGTATGATAATATGCTAGCCTCAGCGAGCAAGGATAAAACAGTTAAGCTTTGGAGTCGTGATGGTCAACTACTCAAGACCTTATCAGGACACAATGAGTTCGTCTTGAGTGTAGCTTGGTCACCCCTAGGGAACATTATCGCCTCAGCTAGTAAAGATAAGACGGTAAAGTTGTGGAGTCGGGATGGTAGACTGTTAAGAAATTTACCAGGACATAAAGATACAGTCAATTGGGTCAGTTTCAGTCCAGATGGGGAGTTGCTAGCATCAGCCAGTGATGATAGAACAGTAAAGCTTTGGCGTCAGGATGGTTCGTTGTTGAAAACTTTAGCAAGCCATGAGGGTGCGGTCTATGGCGTAGCTTGGTCACCCGATGGTCGTAAAATTGCTTCGGCTAGTGTTGATGGGACGGTTAAACTTTGGAGCCGAGATGGTAAGCTGATAAAAACTTTATTAGGTCATAGCGATGCAGTCAATGGCGTCAGTTTTAGCCGAGATGGTAAGCTTCTTGCTTCTGTGAGCGATGACAAGACAGTGAAACTTTGGAATCAAGACGGTGTGCTACAAATAACTTTGAAGGAAAATCAGGACGAGCTGACTAGTGTTTCTTTTAGCCCTGACGGACAGTTAATTGCTAGTGGAAGTATCAAAGGTACGTTACTTATACAGAATTTAGAAGATATAAAACTCAAGAATTTATTAGTACGAGGGAACCAAATTTTACATGATTATGAGGTGGTCAATTGGTGAAGGGTTTTATATTCTAATACGGTTCGCTTAAGGATAAAACTCTTTTTCAAAGTCAATTTTTTTGTAAGCGTTCAGCTATCAGCTTTCAGCGGTCAGCTTTAGAGCCTGTTTTCCTTGCATTTTATAGTTGTTTCAAGTCCCATTATAAACACCTCTATAGCTCATAAAAGTTGATACGCGATGTGCTGACGGCTGAACGCTTACATTTTTTTACAAACCGCAGAGGCGCTGAGGACACAGAGAGAAGGAAGAAATGCTTAACACCAACTGTATTATTTTATATTCTTACGATTTGTTTTTACAATAAAGTTTTATATCGTTTAATATAAAGCTGTATATCTTTCGTTGGCAAACGTACAGTTATATCTTTTTCAAACAAAATCAATGCATTATAAAGTTGCTTCACTGTTGCTGTTTTAGATTTATACATTTCATCAACAGCCCAAAGTATTCCGTGAACTTCAATAGAATGATTGGCTGCTACTTTTCGTAGTGTTTTATCACCAGTTAGCAAAATTGAGTTGGGGAAGCTTTCTGCTAAAGTAAAAGCAAAACAATCGTAAATTGATAAAGATGGAAAACTTTGGGAAATTGTTTGAACTCGAATGATACCTATAGATGGTGTTTCAAGAACTTTCAAACCGCTGTTGACAAGTGCTGTTCTTTCAGTTTCTGTAAAATCAACTAATTCGTCACTAAAAAGTGTATCTGGGATTGTGATTTCATAAGGTAAATTTATAAGAGCTTCTAATAAGGAAGCCTTGCGTAGATCAATGAGACACGATGAGTCACTAACAATGATCCGAATAGACACAACTTGGACCCTTTAATCCAGCCTCTACTTCTTGAATTGGCTTTCGCAAAAGTTCAACAGCTTTACTTAAAGAAATTAAACCCTCTGCTAACGCATGATAACAAAGTCGCTCAAAACGACTAGCTTGTTCTTTTTTACCACGTTCTTCGACTGTTTCTAGCTCTTGGGGTTCAGTAGTTATCCAATGTCTTGCTCTCGATGGAAAATGGTAGTTTAAAGTGTCTTCAGAAATAATGCCGATATCTTGAAGACGAATCAATAGTGCTGCCCCACTAACTTGATACAATCGCTTAAGGTCGATAAGTTCTTGGTATCCCAAGCTATTGCGATGTTTACCTACTTCACGCTCAAGATGTTCCCTTGACATTAAAAAAGTTCGAGCAAAGAAAGTCGCTGCTTTTTCTTCATTTTGTTTAGACAGATTTTCGGGGTCGATTAGCTGATGACCTAACTCATGTCCTAGTGTTAAGCGACGACGTTCAAGAGAAATTTGGTTGTTAACTACAATAACTGGTATTTCTAAACCATTGTTAAAACGCTTTATTGAGCAACTAAAACCAGAGACTCCTTCTGGAAGGTTAATCGTAAGAACCTTCATTCCTTTTTCTTCCAGTAATTCAGTCATATTTGGAATAGGGTCATCACCTAAATTCCATTTCTTACGAACATCATTAGCGAGTTTTTCAGCTTCTTGAACGTCGCTCATTTTACGAGGCGTGTTAACAGGTACCTCCCATTCTGCACTACTTATATCAAGAATTTGTTCAATCTGTAGGTAGCGTTCTACCCATTCAAGAACTTCAGTTTTAACTCTTGCACAGTCTTGATTCAGATTGTTGCTTTTACATCGAAAGTCAAATTCACCTAGTTCGATACCCTGAGTATCTATTAAATAAGTTAGAGACACTCCAAGTGCTTTGCTTAAAGCAAGTAAAACACTGGAACTAGGAAGCATTTCTCCTCGTTCGTACTTCCTAATCGCTTGAGGAGAAACCTTCCCTTGAATAGCTTCGGAAAGCTGGCGAAGAGATAAACCCGCTTTATTCCGAGCAATCTTAATACGTTCGCCAATCATCTAAAAACCTCCAGAAAGTGTGGAAACCTTGCAGCTGTCTTCTCAAGGAGGAAACACGACACGCGCTTATATATACAAATTTTAGTTATCGATTTACTTATCATCTCAATTATAGGACTTACGCATTGACAAATTTGGCAAGATATGGAGTGACAGATATCAGGAAAAAACAAGCGATCGCTAGTCCCTTTCTTTGTGAAAAAACCTGTATTAAAGTTTCGCTCCAAAAAACCAAAGCACAGAGGTACTGGACAGCAAGTTGAGGCTCCCAATATTATTGTAGCAATCGTCGAAACCGTTTAACTGCTTGTGTTTGATTGATTTCGCTAACAAAACTGGCTAACAAAACTGGGTCTAAATCTGGTAGTAATACACTGCGGTCAATTTGAGTATATATGAGATTTTCGGATAAATAATAAAAATAAAATTGCTGATTTTCCCAAAACCAAACTTCTTTTACGCCTAAACCACGATAAACTTCTAATTTATCAATACCTCCAATAGTTAAAACAATTTCTATTGCAATATCTGGGATTTCATTGAGTTCGCCTATACAGTAACATTCATCTGGTTCTGCACCTCTTTTTACAGCTTCTTTGCGGAAGGTAGTGCTACCATAACCGTTAAGATTAATATCTTTTTCCTCTGCATAAGCTTCTAGTAATCTAGCAATTATTTTTTTGAGGCGTTCGTGTTCGGGGGATGTACTCATTATAATTTCTAGTGTTCCTTCTAAATAAGTCATCCGGGGAAATTCCTCAACAAACATATCAGATAATTGTTCGTATTGTTCCCAAGCTACATCATAAAGAATTATACGTTGATCTTCAGTGGGTTGGAGTGTTTTAGGATCTAAAAGTAACATGATTTATTTGACTCCTTTGATTGTTGATTGTTGACTGCTAAATGTCAACCGTCAGTAAAGACTCAAGTTGCTCAATACCTTTGAATTGTTCCCAAGTGACATCTCTTAGGGTGACTAGTTTTTCTTCTATAGCACGATCTAAAAGTGAAATCTTCATAAAATTATTTAACAACGGCACTAACTCTATTTTGGCATTGTCTTGCCCTTAGGATGAAACCCGGTTTCTTAAAGAAACCGGGTTTCTTAGTCCCCGTCGAAATCAATGCGATAAACCACTCGGTATCTTTACTTTTTCTCTGTTTCCGATGGTAATTGTGGATGTACGGATGAATACTTCGCGACGAGTTGAGACATCTCTGGATTGTAGAGTCTTAGATAATTCCAATAATTGCCAAAGACTTGACGCACATAGTTCTTGGTTTCACCAAAGGGAATTGTTTCCACAAATTCATCTACGTCTTGTTGAGGTAAGGTTTTGAGCCACTTAGCAACGTTACCAGGTCCTGCATTGTAGCTAGCTATTGCCAACATTGAGTTATCGCCATATTGCTCGTGGGTGTGTACTAAATACCAAGTTCCCATCTTGATATTGTAGTCTGGATTTTCTAAATCAATTTTTTTGCTGTCTGCCTTAATTTGTGGGGCGATCCATTTTGCTGTATCAGGTAATACCTGCATTAAACCAACTGCACCTGCACTAGAACGGATTTTTGGTTCAAATCGGGATTCCTGACGCATTAAAGCAGTGACTAGCAGGGGATTGAGTTGATTCTTCTGAGACCACTTTTGAATGAGGTTGTAATAGAGATAGGGGTAACGAGCTTGCCAGTAGGTCACTTGTTTGCTTAAAGCATGATATTCACCCACGTCTTCAGGGGTTTCACGGTCTTCTAGTTTAGAAATGGTATCAATTCCATTTAAGTGTTTTCCTTGTGCTAGCTGCATTAAACCCTGGGTGAACTGTTCTGCTACTGTTGGCTGCATTTTGTTGAGGAATTCTGTTTGCCATTGCAACCAAGCATCGCGGTCTTGACCTAACAAATACAGTTCCTTAAACGTTTCCGAACCTGCGGTTGGTACCGGACGTTGGAAGGGAACAGTTTCCGGAGTCATTTTACGAACGGTGTTGAAGTCACCGACATTCAGCCCTAGGGCGACTGCCGATCGCCATGCATAGTAAGAGTAGGGAAACTCACTGATTGTATACTCAAAAGCTTGTTTTGCATCTTCATTTTTTCCCATTTTTTTTGCCCATTTGCCAACCCAAAACCCTGCTCTTGGAGCTAAAATACTGTCAGGATTATTGGTGGGAATTGCTCCAGCCCATTTCCAAGCGGCATTGTAATCTTTAGCTTTTGCCTTGTCTTGTGCTACTTTCCATCGATACTCTGCAGCTTCCTCGGTATTGTCATACTTAGTAATAAGTAATTGTAGTGCTTGACTCGCTGCTTTTTTATCTTGGGCTTGCAAAATTTTGGCTTTTTCTACCAGTGCTTGACCTGCTTTTTCAGGGAATTTACTGATAATCTGGTCAAGATAAGGTATTGCATCTTTCTTTACTTTTGCCATTTCTGCCAAACGCATCAGAGCATCACCTGTTTCTCTGGCGTTAGGAAAGTCTTTGACCTGTTGTTGATAAACAGCCAGTGCGTCTTCTGTTTCTCCGCCTATTTGTAATCCCCTAGCTACACGGTAGAGGCTAAGGGGAGTTCGGGGTGCTTTAGCATAGGCTTTTGCGGCTTTTGTAAATTCACTGTTTTCCCAATAAGCCGTACCGATGAGTTCCCACTGCTCTGGTTTCAAGGTAGAGTCGTTGGCTAACTCATCCAATACGGGAACTATTCCTGGTTGATCGTAAGCGTGTGTTATCAGCGCTAACTGCAATTCTGGCTGCTGTGGATTTTCCTGCAACCGTTGGCGAATGATTTCCCATGTTAGGGGATTGGAAGGAAATTCAGCAATGGCTTTGTCCTGATACTCGGGTAGACCAATCAGGTATAGAGCTTTAGCCGCTGCTGGTTCTTTAGGATACTTTTTCAGGACTTTCTGTCTAGCATCAGAGGCTTTACCTTGCTCTCCTATCATATCTAGTGCTTGCGCTTGTCTGAGCAACACGTAGGGTGCTAGGAGGGGGTACTTTGCTTCTAGTCCTTCTAAATACTCTAGTGCAGCCTTTGCTTGTTTTTTATCAATCAAATCGCTTGCTAACAGGTAACGGGCGCGATTCTGGTCTCGCGATTCCGGTCCAGTGGCGATCGCTTCGAGTTTTGCAGCACGTTCTTCTGGAGATTGTGACACCAAGGGGAGCACAGCGGATTTAGCTTTGGATGCTTCGGTGATTGTTTCTGGTCCAGACTTGGAAAATTTGAGCAAATTCTCGAATGATTTACCAAGTTCAGGAGAAGAGAGCATTGCTCCAGCCAGAAAAGCACACAATCCAGCACCCGCAATCAGAGGAATATACTTTTTCTTTTGTCCCTTATTCAGCATTGATACCCGCTGAAAATTTCACGTGAATTTCTTGCAACTTTAGCATCACTAGCGGTCTACATTGCTAGTTTTAACTTTTGTATTTCTAATTGTTGGGGATTGAGCTTGGATATTTACTGAAATTCTTCAAATTTTAGCCTATCAGCACAAAAACACAGAATTTTATCTAAAAATCTGTCTTTAATTTGAAATTTGGGGATAAACTGTTACCAGTCAGTTTGATAACTGTTCACTGTTTACTGTTGAGTAAGATTAAGCATTTTTACTATCTCTTTTTTCTCTGATGTCAATAAAAATAATGAGAAGCATTCAGCAGTCGTCAGCTTTCATGAGCTATAGGGGTGTTTAATAAGCTTATCAAAGACGCCTAGAGAACGCCCGAAATGTGTTTCCAAGCTGACAGAAAAACGGCTAATAGCTGAACGAGCATTGGGCTGAAAGCTGACGGCTGATAGCTGAATGCTCAAATTGGTCAACGTTGTGCTAATTTGGGAGTTCGTCCTTTCAAGCCTATCATTAACTTGAGAGTAAAGATTTTCAACGCGGGAACTTGTCGCACTATCCATAAAACCATACGACGAGCGACAACTATTGGTAAGATTTTATTAGAAAAGGTTCGGTCTAATAAATCAGTAAAACCTAATATTGTTAGGTTCTCCTGTTTGCGCCAGCGCTCGTAACGTTTGAGAATTTGAATATGACCAATATCTTCACCTTTTGAGTGGGCTTCTTGGATGACCTGTGCTAACGCCGCAACATCCCGAATCCCTAAATTTAACCCTTGTCCGCCAACAGGATGACAGTTGTGGGCTGAATCTCCAACTAAGGCTAAGCGGTGAAGTGCGTAGCGATCGCTTTGCATCAGTTGTACTTGGAAAATAAAGCGATCACCTAGTAATTCTAATTTTCCCATGCGATCGCCAAAGCGTTTGGATAATTCTGCCAAGAATTTCTCATCATCTAAAGCACACAGGGCTTTTGCTTCTTCGTGAGGCGCTGTCCAGACAATTCGACACCGATTTCCTGGTAAAGGTAATATTGCAAACGGACCGCTATACCAAAATTTTTCGTATGCTGTATTGTTGTGGGATTTTTCTGGTTTAACAAAAGCAACAACACAAGATTGCCAATATCTCCAGCCACGGGTTTTAATTCCTGCTGCTTCACGGATACGAGAACGAGAACCATCTGCGGCTACTACCAATTTACTGCGAACTGTACACAGTTCACCTGCTACTTTAATGTTTACATTGACAACATCCTGATGGTACTGAACATTAACCACTTCTGCAGGGCACAGATATGTTACATTGGAACAATCTTTGACAAATTCTTGCAAGGGTTGGAGCAGCGCTTGATGTTCCGCTACATAACCTAAATCTTTCCTACCAATATCCCCTGTTTCAAATTCAACCACACAAGGATAATCAGCATCAGAAAGGCTAACCCGACGATATATTTCAACATTGGGCAATATTTTGTCCCAAATTCCAATACCTTGGTATATGAGCGCTGAGAGCATATGCACGGCGTAGGCTTGTCCTTTGGCTACGGCTGCTGATTCCACCTTCGCCTCAATCAGCAGCACGCTTAATCCAGAATTTTTCAACGCAGATGCTAAGGTTAAGCCAACAATCCCACCGCCCACAATTACCAAATCATAATCATACCCCCACTTTTGTGTCGGTGTTTGGGGAGAAGAAAGGGTTTGAGAAAGCTGCGCTTGCGCCATTGTTAAGATAATTTACAGCGTTTTAATTTTTATTTTGACGCAAAAGGCAGCTTAAGGGCAAGTTCGAGTCTGAGATTTTTCAGGTCATAATCGCCATAAGTTGTTCCGACATATCAAAATTAGCAGTCACATTTTGTACATCATCCAAACCTTCGAGAGTATCGATAAGCTTAATGAGCGATCGCGCTTGGTCTGAATCTGTGACTTCCACATGATTACCGGGAATCCAACGCAATTCAGCATCAGTCACTTCAAAGCCTTTTTCCTTGAGTACTTGGCTGAGGTTTTCTAAATTAGTCACTTCAGTCAATACTTCACCAGTGTTATCCTCAGTCATCTCATAACTATCAGCACCACCTTCTACGGATGCTTCTAAAAGCCGATCTTCATCCACAATACCCTGTACTGTGCAAACACCTTTTTGAGCGAACATCCAACTGACACAACCTGTTTCACCGAGGTTACCACCATTTTTACTGAAAGCAGCACGCAAATCAGCCGCAGTCCGATTACGATTATCTGTGAGGGCTTCAATCAGGATGGCGACGCCTCCAGGACCGTAGCCTTCATAACGGATGGACTCTAAACTTGAGTTATCACCTTCAAAGGTCCCTGCACCTTTGGTGATCGCTCTTTCAATATTGTCATTGGGAATACCAGCCGCTTTTGCTTTTTCAATTGCTGTCCGAAGCTGAAAATTCCCGGCTGGGTCTGGGACTCCACTTCTTGCTGCTACTATAATAGCACGCGATAGTTGGGTAAAAGTTTTACCCCTTTTTGCATCTACTACCGCCTTCTGGCGTTTAATATTTGCCCATTTACTATGTCCTGCCATACTCAGAAATTATCAACACTATTTTTATAAAGATACGACATGGTCGTAAGCGTTCAGCACTTCAGCCGTCAGTTTTAAAACCTGTTTTCGGATATTTTATAGATATTTTGATTATCATTGTAAATATTTACATAGCTCACAAAAGCTGATTGCTGATTGCTGAAGACTGAACGCTTACATATGTTCTGATTTTAGCTTTGCACAATTTATAGCGGTTCTCAGTTGAATCAAATACAGTGATATCAAGACAATGTAGGGGCGAACGGTTGAGAGCCCTCCAGGGTGTATTGCACCCAACCGAGAACCGCTATATATCAGGCGAGCGGGTAAGAATTGAGGGTCGCGAGGGGCGTAGAAACCCGGTATCTCCAAGATACCGGGTTTCTAATTAACTATTTAATACCAACTGTATTGATTTTTAATTTTACGAAGCTGGGTACCACTCGAAAGGTCTGATTTCCTGTTGTCTGTAGCCTATTCCCTATTGCCTACCTACACAAATCAGTTCAGAAACAAAAATTCATCAATTCTCCACACCCTACACCCCACACCCTAATTTCGTTATTTTTTCAACACAATTTGAAAAGAGTTTAAATACCCCGTCATCGTTTTCTCTAAAGTCTTCCTTTGCTCTCTAGTTGTGATGACCATAACTTGATATAGGCGTCCTTCTGCAAGATACATTCTGTTTTTAGTAATTTTGCCTATAGAATTTATGTACTCGATTTCCTTACCTGGATGACCGTTGGAACTACGGATATTTCTTTGATTGACTAGCTTGCTTTGTGTCGTCTTTAAAGCCATAGCTTGTACATTTTGAAAGATTTTTTGAGGATTTGCCATTTGAGCGTAGCTATTCGGGAAATCATTATATGTGACAATATAAGCCACTTCTTGTTTGGGAGGTTTAGCCATAAATACTTGTAATTTGATTTCTCCCATGTAAGTTTTTTGGCTTTGGCTTTCTGTTTGAGGTAGTCCCGGCATCAAAATTGTAAAGCGTTTATCGGGGGGAGTAAAGACTTTCCATTTTGGCTGTTCGGGTTGAGAGACTTTTGGCTTGGAATGAGATACTGAGGGTTTGGGGGGTTTCGCTTCGACTCCTCGTAAAGCAGTCAATACGAAAGTGGCTGCCAAAAGTGGCAGCAAACTTTTGATTATCATAATCTTAAGATGCTGATGTTACATATACTTTGCAGGGGAATAAACAGCAGATGAGTGATTCAGCACTGAATCTTGAGCTATAAATTTTTGGCTCTTAGCTGAAAGCTGAAAGCTGACCGCCTAAAGTATATGTAGCTAGTTATAACCTAGCTGCACAGATAGCCGCACCTATTAATCCGACTTGTGAATTCAGTATCACGTGAACCGGGATATCTTCTAGGAGGGGACGCATTCTACCTTTTTGGCTAAAGTTCAGTAGAAACGTGCTTTGTTGAATTAAGGGCAGTATTTTAGGAGCAATGCCACCAGCAATGTACAAACCACCATATGGTAGTAATTTTAGGGCGAGATTGCCTGCTTCTGCACCATATGCTTCTATAAAGAATTGTATTGTTTGTTCGGAAAGCTTATCCGTTTTTTGCAAAGCTGCTGCACCAATCACTGCACCTGGATCGACACTTTTCTCTTGTTTTCCTGCTTCTTGTTCCCACGTTCTCACGATTTGAGCAATTTCTGGTGATTCCTCAGTAATTTGGCGATCGCGCAGAAATTGATAAATGGATACAATTCCTAATCCAGAGACAACACGTTCCACAGAAACCCTCTGAATATCATGTTTATCTAACAGGTATTTCAATAGTTGAAATTCCAACTCAGTCCGGGGCGCAAAGTCGGAGTGTCCCCCCTCTGAGGGAAAAACTTGATATATATTTCCGTGTTTGACTAAAAATCCTTGTCCCAAGCCAGTCCCCGCACCAATAATGGCGATTGGAGCATCCCGGTTGGGTTTGCCGACTTGTAAGGTTAAGATATCATCATCTTTTATTAAACCCAAAATGCCATACCCAATGGCGGTAAAGTCGTTGATGAGAACGATCTGGAGAATCCCAAGTTGTTGTTGTAAACGTTCGACTTCGAGAAACCAGACGAGATTTGTGAGCTTAGCAGTGCTGTTTACCACCGGACCTGCGATCGCAAAACAAGCTTTTTCTGGTGCTTGAGTACCAGCTTTTTCCAAAAAATGCCGTACCATTGGCACTAAATCGGGAAAATCTCCACTACGGTATCGTTCCTCACAGATAGTGCGTAGGTGAGATTCCTCTGATACCTCCACCAGTCGCAAAATAGTTTTTGTACCGCCGATGTCTCCTGCTAGTAGTAGTGTCATAGCCTTTTTTGTTAGTTGTTAATTGTTAATTGTTAATTGTTAGTTGTTAGTTGTTAGTTGTTAGTTGTATTTTTTACTAACCACTATCCACCAACTACTAACCACTAACCATTTCTCATCCTCTCATTAAAAACTTCAGTTAAACCTAATGACTTCTTCTACATTCGTTAAATGGGAGGTATCGCCCTTGAGTTCTAATAACCACTCTGGTTCTTCACGCACAACTTTTACTAGGGAACAAAGGGAAGCTTTCACCTCCGTTTGGGCACTTTCACCGACTAACCCCATTGTTGCGCCTAATACAGACGCACCGTGTCCTACTAAAAGAATATTTTCCGGAGAGAATTCAGTCGTTAAACATCTTGCAGTTTGTCCCGAACGTACCAGCATTTGTTCGCGGGTTTCGGGGTATTTTGCAGCAATGCGCGGGGTGTAACTGGTATCAATAGGAAATAATTCTGCTAATGCTGGGGTTGAGAGCCTTTGCGGTTCTTCCATCATCCAAGCAGAATTGTGCCATTCACTTATACCAGTTTCCAGTTTGATTGGCAAATCTAGAACTTTTGCGACTGCATTTGCTGTTTGTACTGTCCGCAAAAAGGGTGACGCGAAAATATGGTCTATTTTTTCTGTTTTCAGACGATTAGCGAGTTGCTGCGCCTGTATAAAACCATCTTCTGATAGAGGTGGATCGTAACGTCGTTCGGCAGTGAGGAACCAATCAGGATTGACAAAATCAAGACGGTTAGCGTGTCTTGCGATCCAAACGATTTGACTCATGAGGTAATCTTATAAGTTTTTTGCAGACTAAAGCTTAAGGCTAGGGACTGTATGTTCAATCTTATATTCAAATCTTCAACCATTTATTTAACGTTAAACTTACGGTGTAATACACGGTGATGACTAATATTGAAGCGGGACGTTCAAGGGAAGTTCGCCCTTAAAAACGATGATTATCGTCAAGTGCGCTCAGTAAGATTAACTAATGAAATCACTTAAGAGGATGTTTTCTAAGTCCTTTCATCCGTAGCAATCATATTCAATATCCCCCTAAATCCCCCTTAAAAAGGGGGACTGTTAGAGTATTTTACCCCCTTTTTAAGGGGGGCTAGGGGGGATAAATAAGTGCCTAAAATCACAGCCAACCACTTTTCAAAAAACCTCTGGATAGCATCTCACTACCACAAACATTTGTAGCTGAATCAAAAGAAGTGCAAAAATAACCAAACTTAAGAGGGAGCTTCCGGTGGGAATTTCTCTGCCAATAACAAAATTGCATCCTCAA
>JAWQFQ010000172.1:0-20065 GCA_035967975.1 Scytonema sp. PMC 1070.18 | reverse complement strand
CATCCCGACACTTCCACGGAGTGGTAAGTGTGGGGCTTCTACCGGATTCAGCTAACCGCTATTTCAATAGTTTGAGGAACTGCAAGCAATCACAAGAAAAGTCATCGTTAACACTTAGAAAAAATTGTAATATAATGAACCCCTTATTGTCTCAAAATGACACAGCGAGGCTTGAGGCTCTCCACCATTATCAGATTCTCGATACTTCGCCAGAGCAAGCATTTGACGATTTGGCGTTCTTAGCAGCCCAGAATTGCGGGACACCAATTGCACTGATTAACTTTATTGACTCCAAGCGACAATGGTTCAAAGCCAAGGTGGGGCTAGATATCCAAGAAATGCCGATTGACATTGGGTTCTGCTTTCTATGTCTCGAACAGCGTGATATTTTGATTATTCCCGACACCTTAGCTGAAGAACAATTTGCTAACAGCTATGTTGTTACCTCAGCTCCCTATGTCAGATTTTATGCGGGAGTTCCTCTAATAACATCAGAAGGTTACGCAATTGGAACCCTCTGCGTGATTGATTTAGTACCCCGTCAGTTGAAATCAGAACAGGTGGAGTCTCTTAAAGCAATCAGCCGCTTGGTCATGAGACAACTTGAATTGCGTCGAAATTTAACGGAAGTTGCAAGTGTTAAGAAAGAGTATCAAAAAGCACAAGAAGCCCTGCGACAAAGTGAATCTCTCCTCAGTAATTTCTTTGACAATGCGCCCATGATGATGGGGATAGTCGAAATTGTAGATGATGAAATCTTGCATATTTCCAACAACGCCGCTACAGAAAAATTCTTCAACCTCACCCCAGGGGTAATGAAACATCGCCTTGCTCATGATGTTGGTGTGTCACAAAAGTACGTGCGGGACTGGGTGAATTACTACCGACAGGCTGAACATCATAACTCACCAGTGACTTTTGAATATCCCCACGAGACTTCTGAAGGGACGAAATGGCTAAAAGCTACAGTTTCGGCGATCGCAAATAACTCAAGTCCCCGGACAAGATTTGCCTATATTGTTGAAGATATTACCAATCGCAAGCAAGCAGAAGAAGAATTGCGTTGGAAAGAAGCGCTCTTGCGATCAATAACTGGTGTTTCTCCAATTGCATTTTATGTTGTAGACCATCGCACGGGAGAAATCCTCTATTTAAACGAACGCTTTTATAAAATTTGGAATATCGAACATCTGAAACCGCAAATTGAATGCGGTCAATTAAAACATCAAGATGTTGCACAAGCCTGCTGTCAATTGACAGAAACCTCTCCCTTCACCTCTTGCGAACCCCTAGCTAGTGAGACGTGCATTTGTGATGATGAAATTTTATTAAATAACGGTTGCACTATTCGGCGTTTTTCCCGACGCATCCGCGATGAAAATGACCAGTATTTTGCTCGATTGTATATTTTTGAAGATGTGACCGCACGCAAGCTAGCAGAACAACACATCCGCGAACAAGCCACATTGTTAGAGATCTCTACAGATGCTATTGTTGTACGCGATTTATCTAACAAAGTTTTACTGTGGAATAAAAGTGCTCGAAAACTCTACGGTTGGTCTTTTGAAGAAACTATAGGTAAGAAAGCTGATGAAATTCTATCTGGCGAATCTTTGACACAATATTTAGATATTTATCAAACAGTTTTGCAGCACGGTGCTTGGCAGGGAGAGTTGCATAAAACGACGAAAGCTGGTAGAGAAATCATTGTGGAAAGTCGCTGGACATTGGTCCGAGATGAACATTCTCAGCCAAAATCAATCCTGATTGTTGACACTGATATCACTCAGAAAAAACAACTCGAAAAGCAATTTTTACGCGCTCAGCGTATGGAAAGTATAGGTACTCTTGCTAGTGGTATTGCTCATGATTTGAATAATGTGCTGTCTCCAATTTTAATGTCAGTACAAATGCTGAAAAATAAATGCCAGGACGATCGCACTCAAAAGATATTGACAATTGTTGAAAATAATGCTATACGTGGAGCTAGCTTAGTGAAACAGGTGCTTTCTTTTGGAAGAGGTATAGAAGGCGATCGCACCATCCTCGAAGTCAAGCACTTGATTTCTGAGATGAAGCAAATTGTCGAACAAACCTTTCCAAAATCGATAGTTGTTGAAACGGAAATTCAGCCAAATTTATTGACTGTTTGTGGTGATAGTACTCAACTACATCAAGTCTTGATGAATTTATGTCTCAATGCGCGAGACGCCATGACTCAAGGCGGAACTTTGAAAATCTCCGCCAAAAATGTTTTCATTGATGAAAACTATGCCAAGATGCATCTTGATGCAAGAGTAGGTTGTTTTATAGTTCTGACTATATCTGACACAGGAATTGGCATTCCCAATGAACTCGTAGATAGAATTTTTGAACCGTTTTTCACAACGAAAGAGTTTGGTCAAGGAACTGGACTAGGATTGTCCACTGTTATGGGTATTATTAAAGGTCATGGTGGTTTTATCACCGTGTTCAGCAGGGTCAATCAAGGGACGGAATTTAAAGTTTACATACCAGCCGTTAATACAGAAGTAAAGCAGCCTCCAGAAATCTTAGAAGTCTTTAAAGGACGCGGAGAATGGATTTTGGTAGTAGATGACGAAGCCCCTATTCGGGAAATTACCAAAACCTCATTAGAACATAATAATTACAAAGTTATAACAGCAAGTGATGGCATAGAAGCCATTGCATTCTATGCTCAAGATAAAGATAAAATTAGTGCCGTCATTATTGATATGATGATGCCAAACATGGATGGTGCAACAACTATTAATACGTTGCAAAAAATGAATCCATCTCCACGTATTATTGCAGTGAGTGGATTGGCAACACCTGAACAAGTACCATTGGAGAAATCATTTACCTGCTCAGCTTTCTTACCCAAACCTTACACAGCCCAAGAGTTATTAAAAACTTTACATACAGTTATCAGTACTTATTAAAAGGCAATAGGCAAATAGGCAATAGGCAATAGGCAAAGAGGCAATAGGCAAAGAGGCAAATAGGCAAATAGGCAATAGGCAATAGGGAAATACCCATAACGCTTCTTTGACTATTGCCTGCCCGAAGGGCTGGATGAATGCTAAATTATAAATTAAACATACTGCACCAAACTTCATAATTAATTCATAATTCATAATTCATAATTCATAATTTTTATGCATTACTCAATTCTGGTTGTAGATGACGACGATGTCATGCGGATGCAACTGAAAGATTTGTTGCAACAAGCAGGTTATCAGGTAGCAGAAGCACGAGATGGAGATGAAGCTCTATTAGTGTATGTTCGGATACAACCAGATATGGTCCTTCTAGATGCTCTGATGCCTAGAATGGACGGTTATACCTGCTGTACTCAATTGCAAGCCCTTCCAAATTATTCTGAAACTCCTGTATTGATGATTACTGGTCGTTATGACCGAGACTCCGTAGAACAGGCTTTTGCCGCAGGTGCCACTGACTATATTACTAAACCAGTCCAATGGCAAGTTTTGCTTCAAAGAGTTCGTCGTCTATTGGAAGCCCGTCGGGCGATGCGGGAATTGCAGTGGCAAACCGAACAAGCTCAAAGCCAAGAAGCACAACTCAGAATGGCGTTGGAAGCAGCTCGCATGAGCACTTGGAACTGGGATATTCTCAATAATAAATTGACTTGGTCGGATAATATCAAAACACTTTTGGGTTTGGGCACTGGTACTGATGAAACCACTTATGAAACTTTTGTGGAATGTATTTATCCCCAAGACCGCGATTTTGTCCAACATTCGGTCAAGCAG
Organism: Scytonema sp. PMC 1070.18; assembly: GCA_035967975.1. Taxonomy (GTDB): domain Bacteria; phylum Cyanobacteriota; class Cyanobacteriia; order Cyanobacteriales; family Nostocaceae; genus Scytonema. Next base: position 16,289 of record JAWQFQ010000172.1, on the reverse strand, counting down.
GCTCTTTGGAAAGGGACAGAGTATGATATTGAATTTCGGGTAGTGGGACGCGATCGCAGCATTCGTTGGATAGCGAGTAAGGGTGTTGTCTTTCGCGATTCCTCTGGAGTCGCATTGCGGATGTCTGGGGTAGATATGGACATTACCAAGCGCAAGCAAGCGGAGGAGGCGATGGAAGTTTATGCTAACCGACAAGCGTTGGTGGCGGAACTTTCTCAAGAAGCACTGGCTGGTATGGATTTGACGGTGCTGATGCATCAAACTGTTGTCTTTGTTGCCCAAAGTCTTGAGGTTGAGTATTGTGATGTTTTAGAACTCCTTCAAGATGGTGATACCTTGCTATTACGAGCGGGAGTCGGTTGGAATCAACGGCTGGTAGGATGTGCAACTGTTAGTGCATCTCGGGATACTCAAGCGGGATATACGGTATATTCTCAAGAACCTGTGATTGTGAATGACCAAAGCCGGGAAACTCGCTTTAGAAGATCGCAGTTGCTACACGACAATCAAGTGGTCAGTAGTCTTTCGGTGGTGATTCGTGGAAAAGACCGTCCTTTTGGAGTGTTAGAAGTACATACAACTAAAAAGCGCACGTTCAGTAAAGATGCTGTTTACTTCTTACAAGCTGTAACTAACGTGTTGGCGACAGCCATAGAACGTCAGAAGGTTGAAGACGCCCTGAGAGAAAGCGAACAACGTTGGCAACTGGCTTTGCGGGGTAATAATGATGGGATCTGGGACTGGAATCTCAGGACAAATGAGGTTTTCTTCTCAACCCGTTGGAAGGAAATGCTTGGCTACTCTGAGTGTGAGATTGATAATCACTTGGAGGAATGGATGAATCAAATACATCCAGACGATAGGAATTGGGTAGAACAGGTTATTCAAGATCACTGTAGCAAAAAAACTCCCTTTTATATCAGTGAGTATAGAATTCAGTGTAAAGACGGTAGCTACAAGTGGATTTTAGATCGGGGTCAAGCGCTGTGGGATAAGAATGATAATGCCACACGGATGGTAGGCTCCCACACGGATATTACCGAACGCAAGCTGGCGGAGGAAAAACTGCGACAAAGTGAAGTGCGATCGCAATTATTTGCTGATGTCACTTTAAAGATTCGCCAGTCCTTACAAATAGATAAAGTTTTGCAAACGAGTGTAACTGAGGTACAGAAACTGTTGCATGCAGACCGAGTCTTAATTTTTCGGCTACACGCAGATGGTTCTGGAACGGTAGTACAAGAGGCTGTCGTTGCAGGTTTTCTCTCGGTTCTGGGACACAATATTGATGACCCCTGCTTTCGGGACGAGTACATTCAGCTATACCGTCAAGGAAGGATTGGTATTGTGACTGACATTGAACGGGCTAATGTAGAACCTTGTTACATTGAATTTTTGCAAAAATTATCTGTAAAAGCCAATTTAGTTGTCCCAATTCTCTTAAAAAATAAACTTTGGGGGTTGTTGATTGCCCATCAGTGTTCCCATCCCCGTGAATGGACGAGTTGGGAAACGGAACTTTTGCGACAGTTGGCAGACCAAATAGGTATTGCCGTCGCTCAAGCGCAAATGTTAGAAAAAGAAACTCGTCAACGACAAGAACTTGCTCGTTCTAATGAAGAATTGCAACAATTTGCCTTTATTGCCTCTCATGATTTACAGGAACCTTTGAGAAAAATTAAGACATTTGGCGAAAGGCTACAAGCAACTTGCTCAGAAGCACTCACCGAACAAGGGCGAGATTATTTAGACCGGATGCAAAATGCAGTCCGCAGGATGCAGGCGTTGATTGAAGATTTGCTCACACTTTCACGAGTGACTACTAGGGCGCAGCCTTTTCAAAAGGTGAATCTCAATCAAGTGACAGAGGAAGTTTTATCCGATTTAGAAGTGCGGATTCTGCAAACTCAAGGGCGTGTGGAGGTAGGCGAGTTACCCATTGTCGATGCCGATCCTCTACAAATGCGTCAGTTGTTACAAAACTTAATTGGCAATGCTTTAAAATTCCACCGCAAAGGAGAACCACCCGTGGTGAGAATTTACACTCAAAATTTAGAAAACTCAGAGACTGGAGAAAACTGCCAACTGATTGTAGAAGATAATGGTATAGGCTTTGACGAAAAGTATCTCGATCGCATCTTCCATGTCTTTCAACGTTTGCATGGACGCAATGAATATGAAGGTACGGGCATAGGTTTAGCGATTTCCCGCAAGATAGTTGAGCGACACGGTTGGAGTATTACGGCACTAAGTAACCCAGGGGAAGGGTCGAAATTCATCGTTTCATTGCCCACTCGTTCTGTCACCTGATTTCTTTTCCATTAGAGGGATTATCATACTCCAATGGATAGATAAAATGACATCCATACTCTGCCATTTGTTGCAGTTTAATGATCAGTTAATACAATAACTAGCAAATTAAGGAGACAATGCAGAGTGAAGGGGCGGCAAACAGGTATCACAATCTTGATGGCTGAGGATGATGAGGACGATTGTATGTTGGTTCGTGAAGCGTTAGAGGAAAGTCATGTGATACACGAACTGTACATTGTCAACGATGGTGAGGAGTTGATGGATTATCTCTATTGGCGCGGTCGGTATAGCGATCAAGGTAATGCCCCGCGTCCGGGGTTAATTTTGCTAGATTTAAATATGCCCAAAAAAGATGGTCGTGAGGCACTTAAGGAAATTAAAGCTGACGTTAATCTCAGGCAAATTCCCGTTGTTGTGCTAACGACCTCTAAAGCAGAGGAAGATATTCATATTACATATGATTTGGGTGCAAACTCGTTCATTATCAAACCAGCGACGTTTGCATCCTTAGTTGAGGTGATGAGGACAATAGGAAAATACTGGTTTGAAATTGTCAAACTGCCATTGTAAGCAGTAGGAGGCACCAAATGAAGGCAAGCCCCGTTAAAGTTCTGTTGATTGATGATGATGAAGACGATTACATTTTAACTCGCGATTGGTTCCGAGAATTTCAGGTTGCCAATTGTGAGTTGGGATGGGTTAATAATTATCAAGCAGCAAGGGAGGCGATCGCACAAAACCACCACGATATCTATCTCGTTGATTACCGTTTAGGTGAAGGTAATGGCTTGGATCTGTTGCGCGAAGCGATTTCTCTGGGTTGTTCTTCCCCGATTATTTTACTCACGGGTAAGGGCGATAGGGAAATAGACATTGAGGCGATGAAAGCAGGTGCAGCAGATTATTTGGAGAAAGGTCAATTAACGGCACCAATGCTGGAACGTTCCATCCGTTATGCGGTTGAACGCAAACGAGCAGAATTAAAAATCCGCGAACAAGCAGCTTTGCTTGATGTTGCGACAGATGCAATTTTTGTCAGAGATTTAGAAAATAAAATTATATTTTGGAATAAAGCTGCCGAACGCTTATACGCTTGGAAAGCATCTGAGGCGATTGGCAAGAAAACATCAGAACTTTGGGAAGAAAAAACTATACAACAATTACAAGTGTCTATTGAGACTTTAATTCAAAATGGCGCTTGGGAGGGGGAGTTATATCAAAAAACGAGATTTGGCAAAGATATCATTGTTGAAAGTCGTTGGACATTAGTACGTGATATAGATAAAAAAAGATATTCTGTTTTAGTGGTAAATACGGATATTACAGAAAAGAAAGAATTGGAATCACAATTTTTACGCGCCCAACGGTTGGAAAGTATTGGGACTTTAGCAAGTGGTATCGCCCACGACCTGAATAATGTGCTAGCACCAATTTTGATGACCGCTCAACTTTTGGAGTCACACATACATGACGAACGTAGTAAACGCCTGCTACCCATACTGATATCAAATGCTAAACGCGGAGCAAATTTGGTCAAGCAAGTGTTGTCCTTTACTCGCGGGATGGAAGGCGATCGAACCCTGCTACAGCTCAGGCATTTAATTAGAGAAATTCAACAAGTTATCAAAGAGACCTTTCCTAAAACCATTCAAGTTTCCACTGATTTGTCACAAAACCTGTGGACTGTTTCCGGGGATGCAACCCAATTGCATCAGGTATTAATGAACTTATGTGTCAACGCTCGTGATGCCATGCCCAATGGTGGTATTCTAACAATCTCTGCTGAAAATTTTTCAGTTGATGAAAACTACGCCAGAATGCATCTTGATGCTAAAGTTGGTTCATATGTAGTGATTACAGTCTCCGATACAGGCATAGGTATTTCCCACGACATCGTAGACCGTATTTTTGAGCCATTTTTTACCACCAAAGAAATTGGCAAAGGCACCGGACTTGGTCTCTCTACAGTTTTGGGAATAGTGAAAAGCCACGGTGGTTTTATTGTCGTCTACAGTGAAGTAGGAAAAGGCAGTCAATTTAAGGTTTATTTACCAGCACAAGCAACTCCAGAAATCCTTGAAGAACCAGAACTGGATTTTTTGTATGGAAATGGAGAGTTGATTTTAGTCGTCGATGATGAAGATTCAATTCGAGATGTGACCAAAGCATCTCTAGAAACCCACAATTACCAAGCAATAACTGCTAGCGATGGCATAGAAGCAATAGCTTTGTATGCAGAGTATCGGGATAAAATATCCATAGTCTTGACAGATATGGTCATGCCATCTATGGATGGTCTGACTACTATCCGAACATTACAAAAGATAAATCCATCCGTCAAGATTATTGCCGTCAGCGGACTTGTTTCTAGTGAAAAGGTTAACACCATAACTAGTATGGGGGTCAAAGCTTTTCTATCCAAACCTTACACTGCAAAGCAACTCTTGCGAACTATTGGCGCTGTCAAGAGTGGGAAATGAGGAGTAAAATAATGGCTAATGGCTAATGGCTAATGGCTAATGGTGTAACGAGCAATTAGCAATTAGCCATTAGCAATTAGCTTACTCTCCAATCAACTCCACTGCATCTCGTCTATCAACATCATGTAAGTAAACCTTAACAATTTCGTCTTGAGAGGTCGGTAATTGTTTACCCACGAAATCTGGATGGATAGGTACTTCGCGATGACCTCTGTCTACTAACACTGCTAAACGAATCAATTCCGGTCTACCGTACTCATTCACTGCATTCAAAGCAGCACGTGCTGTTCGTCCTTTAAAAATGACATCATCTACAAGGACAACTGTTTTACCTGTAAGGTCAAAAGAGACATAAGTTTTTGCAGGAGTTCGCAAGCCAATTTGGTCAAGATCATCACGATAAAATGTGATATCTAATGCTCCCACTGCGATCGCAACACCTTCGGTCGCCTTAATTTGACGTGCTAACAGGTGGGCTAGGGGAACTCCTCTGGTATGTATACCAAGCAGGACAAGTTGAGATAGCAATGGAGTTTTTTCCACAATTTGAGAAGCAAGACGATTGACGGTACGACGGAGTTCTTCTGCGGAGAGAATTTCAACAACTTTAGCTTGAGTAGACAGAACCATAAACTGATACCCTGAAATGATGGACAATAGCTAATGGCTAATGGCTAATTGCTAATTGCTAATTGCATTCTTAACAATTAGCAATGAACGATTAGCAATTAGCGATTCCCTATCTTTATGATGACTTGATTTTTCGCAGGGTGTGCAGCTTAATCTACTACAGCGAATAATTGATTAACAGTAAAGAACAAGCTATACCCAACCATAGCAAAAAGCAATGTTGAGTCAGTTGTAAAGCTTGGTAAATACAATGGGGGGTAATAGGTTGTATTGCATCTCCCAGCAAGGGTTTATGTTTTGCTACTCCACGATACCAATTTGTACCTCCTACCTGTACTCCCAAGATAGCAGCGTAGGCACACTCACTCCACCCAGAGTTAGGACTGGGATCGAGGATGGCATCACGCTGACAAATGCGCCAAACCTGTAAGGGTTTACCTGAAAGAACTGCCAGAGATATAACAGTTAAGCGACAGGGAATCCAAGTCAAGTAATCTTCCAATCGCGCACTAAACCATCCTAAATATGTATATGGGGCTTGTCGATAACCCACCATTGAATCTAGGGTACTACTTGCTTTGTATGCTAAAGCCAGAGGAACTGAACCAACCACTGGCACAAACGCACCAACAATGGCATAAAAAAGAGGAGCCATTACTCCATCGGTGGCATTTTCTGTCACTGTTTCTAAAACAGCCCGTAAAATTTCTGATTCTGATAAATTTTCTGTATCTCGACCAACATAATTACTTAAAATAGAACGAGCTTCTACAAGGTGTCCCATTGTCAAAGGGTGTAAAACTGCTTGTGCCGCTAATCTCAAACTTTTGCCAGCAAAACAGCTGGCTAGGATAATAATTTCTAAAAATATTCCTAAAAGTGGATGCAACAATTTGGCACTTTGAATTAGAAGGTATCCCAGCACGCCACTGCCGAAGATTAAAATAATGCCTAACAAAATTCCAGCTATACGCTGTATCAAAGAGTTACAACAACAAGTTAAAACAAATTTGGTTAGGAGAGAAATCACCCATCCCATCACTCTTACTGGATGAGGCCAACCCCACGGATCGCCAATTGTGTAATCCAAACTAGCGGCTATGATGAAAACAACAACTGATGTCATGTTGATAAAGTTAGTAGTTAGTTGTTGATTGTTAGTAATTTTCTACCACTGACGCCCGATATTTGACTACTGACCACTAACCAATAGCATAAGATTAAACGATAAAACTCGCTTCTTCTCCCAAAGAAGCTTGCCAACTTCGGGCATCGTAATAAAGATCTGCCAGAGTAATACTGTACAATGCTTCTTTAAGCTTTTGGTGCAGTCTGTGCCAAAGACTATACGTTACCCAATCTTCTGCTTGGTTTGGAGAAGTTTGGTGATGGGGCAAAGGTTCAATCGTTTCACCCACAGCCTCTAATATTTCTCCTAAAGAGATTTGTGCAGGCGATCGCGCTAATTGGTAACCTCCGATGCTACCGCGAATAGATTTTACCAATCCAGCGCGGCGCATTTCTATTAGTAGTTTTTCTAGGTAAGGTGCTGGGATATCTTGACGGGAGGCAATTGCTTTCGTAGATACAGGACCATAATCTGGCTGCAAGCTTAAATCAAGCAATGCTTTCACACTATAATGTCCTCTGGTTGTTAGTTTCATTCTTCAATTAGTTATCAGTTATCAATTCTCAAGGGTAAGTGCTGGGGCGAGAGCCTGAGTTCAGTTATCAGTTATCTGTGTTTGCTGGTTACGGGTTACTGGTCACCGTCTTATGACGGTTCAGTTTTGCTTATCATTCTATGTGCCAATTATTAAATTTGGGGAATGGGGAATGGAGAGACGTATTTTTATCCACAGTGATGCAATTTAGTTTATGATTGGCTGACTTGAAAATAGGGGAAAAGGTAAAGGGAAAAATTTTCCCCGTTACCCGTTACCCCTTCCCCGTTACCCGTTACCCCTTCCCCGTTACCCCTTACCCTTTACTTTGCTACTTTTTAGGTATGCTTTAGAAAACTTAAACAAACCTGGGGTGACAACCATTCACGAACTTACAAACTATAGTTATCAGTTATCACCATAGCTTATCTTCTTTAAAGTATATTGTATTGGCAACATTGCTAATCAGGCCAAAAATTTCTTCTTAGGTGTAATAGACAAGTGTAGGTTAAGATAAAAATAAATGTTTCCGATCGCATTACCTCAACCTCAGCTAAAATAAAATCGATTCATCCTAATTGACCATTCGTTTGTGACTTAAGTTGATGGCTAAACAGAAAAAAATTGAACCCCTAGTCGGAGAAGATCTGCTCAGAAAAGTCAAAGAGCTAGAGCACCTAAGCAAAGAAGAAAAAGCTAAACAATGCGGCTACTATACCGTAACCAAAAACGGGATTGAGCGCGTCAACATGATGAAATTCTTAAACGCTCTAATTGATGCAGAGGGTATTCAGCTAGACAGTGCTCCCAGTGCAAATGGACGTGGCGGGCGGAGTGCAAGCTACAGAATCAGTGTGCAGTCAAACGGTAACTTACTGATAGGTTCAGCGTATACAAAACAAATGAATCTAAAGCCAGGAGATGAATTTATCATCACTTTAGGCAAAAAGCACATCCGTTTGAGACAAGTAGACACTGACGAAAAAGAAGATGTCGAGGCTCTAGAGGTTATGGCTTAAATAGTCGTAAGCATTCAGCCATCAGCCATCAGCACTTCAGCATTCAGCGCTTCAGCACTTGATCTGACGACTTAATCATAATTGTTGATTATTATAGCGATCTGCAATTAGCTCTTTAGCTAATTGCTAATTGCTGAGCGCTAATTGCTGAGTGCTGAGTGCTGAGTTTTTATAGTCATTGGTAAATAATGGCGAAGCGCTCTGCGTGTCGTAGCGACATTGCAGGTTAAAGCAATTTGCTCGCGATCGAGCAAGCCTAAAATGCGGTTGTGATTGTCTCGCGATACCACAGGTAATTGATGCAAACCTCGACCTGCCATACGGTCTAAAGCCTCAGAGAGAGGTTCATCATACCATGCATAGAGAAGATCAGTTGTACAGATGTCCATGAGTGTTTGATGGGCGATATTATCCCGAACCTCACTTGAAGAGTTTGGGTATTTTTCCCAAAGGGACAAAGCACGATTAATATCTTCTAGAGAGACAATACCAACCAGTTGCTCTGCTTCATTGATAACTAATGCACTCCGGCAAAGGTCACCAGTCATTTCCAAAGCTGCTTCAATCGCATTCATGGTTGCTGGCAGCTTTTTCGGACATGAGTACATAGCATCTTCCACCAAAATTTGCCGTAAAATATCTGATTGCTCGTCTTTCAATTCAGAAAGACCAATTTGTTGTAGATTTGAGTTGGAGTTAGAAGCTGGCGTTATTCTCTCCACAAGCCAAACACTTAAACCTACTGCTGCCATAAGTGGTAAAACAATACGGTAGTCTCTGGTTAACTCAAACAGCATCAAAATTGATGTTAGTGGAGCTCTTACACTTGCAGCTAAAACTGCTGCCATTCCCACCATTGCATAAGCAGGAGGTTCTGCCATAAATTCACCAATTTCAGGTGCTAAACCCGCCAAAATTTTTGCATAAGCTGCTCCAAAAGAAGCACCCAAAAACATCGCAGGAGCAAATATACCACCAACAAAACCACTACCAGCACTAACAGCTGTCATTAACAGCTTCACCACCAGTAGTACAACAAGTAGGCGCAGAGAAAAATCGGCATCCTGAAGCACTGCTTCTATAGTTCCGTAACCGATCCCCAAGATTTGTGGAAGATATAAAGCAACGGTACCAACAATCATGCCGCCAATAATAGGATGTATTGGCTCTGGTATGCTCCCAATCCATGGGAAATAAGGGATTTTCCCCTTAAAGCAAGCTTTTGCCAAACGAATTGTCTGAGTATAAGTCAGTGACACCAAACTTGCGCCCAAACCCAAACCGAGGTATAAAGGGAGTTCTAAAAGATTGCGAACTTGATAAGCAGGTAAGGCAAAAGCGGGCTGTGCGCCCACACCAATTTGAGCAATTAACGCTGCTACCACTGCAGCTAGCAGTACCACACTCACTGCAGAAGTGGCAAAAGAAGTTGCACCCAACACCACCTCTAAAGCAAAGAAAACGCCTGCAATGGGAGCATTAAATCCCGCAGCCAAGCCAGCAGCAGCACCAGCACCCAAAAGCAAACGTCGTCTTTCTTGAGAGACTTGCAGGACCACAGACAGCAAGATCCCAAAATTTGCCCCAATTTCTACATTCGGTCCCTCTGGTCCAAGGGAAGCACCACTCCCTAAAGATACCGATGCCGCTAACATCTTTGTTACAGGTCTGAGCTGTTGTTTTATCTCTCTTCCTTGAGAAGCCGCGATGAGAGTGGACAATCCCGGACCAAAGTCCGACGTACGCCAACGCATAAACCCAACAATCAATCCACCCAGGGTAGGGACGCAGGCTAAAGTCCAAGCACCCCAAGTACCAATCACACCCATAAAATTCTCAAGCATCAGGTGATGGATGAGGTCAATCAAATAATGAAACGTGACTACACCCATTCCCGTACCACCGCCAATCAGTACGGCTAAAAGCAATACAACAGTTTCTGGGGACGGTTGAAAGGAGTTAATCAGATCGAGCAAATGGATCGAAGGCGAGGGAAAAGCAGGTTGTTCCATCACCTTCCTTAGTTTAGTAGGAGGCACATGAGTCATTGAATGGAGGAGTAAATCTAATAAAAAATTTAAATTTTTATGTCTTACATTTCATTGTGAGGGATGATTTGGCAACCAGACAAGTAATAACGCAACATATTGCGTCTATCTAACCTCATAGTTTTACAAAGCTTTGGTAAACAAATTGCCAAGCTGCTAAATTTTGACGAAGAGAATGCTTAAATGGGAGAGAATTGAAACTCTATGGTCAAGCTTGCTGTCAGGTACTTTGAGTCTTTAGCTTTTCCCCCAACAGACTGTGCTGGGGTTTGTCAGATACTCATCCTGATGGGCTAAAGATCCTTGAGAACTATATTGAGAGTAATCGGCTTAGACGTGCTGTGTCACGTCTGTACCGATATACAGATGCTTTATCTCAAATAAGGCATCTGCCTTTAAAAGTACCTATCTTAAAGAAGGTATCAGCAAACGTTCCTAGGACTAGAATTGAAGAGTAACCGAAACGCGAAAAATTTGGTGGTTCAGGTCTGATATCAGGCTGCACTAGGTAATCTACACGCGTATTAATCGGCAATTCTATACAGCTATTGTCACGAAGCTAGTAAATGGATTCAGCGGACGAGGTAAATGAATACACACACCTTTGATAATCATTATGTGACTTGCCCGATTTGCCAAAAAAATGCCACTCCAAAACCAGTAAAAACGTGCATTGGATTGTTTACCTGTCCGTATTGTCAAGAACGGCTAGTCGTTTCTCAAAGCGGTCATTACGTTCGCGATCCGTTTACTTACAAACAACAAATCCCAGTATCCTCTTCCCTAAGGCGTCAAAGCAGACCTCTAGCACGGATTCTGCGAGATTTTGTTTTTCTCAAATATCCCTTCTTAGCCCTCATTCTGGGAGGTGCTATTCTCTTAGGGGTCGTTGGTTTGACACAGCAGTCCACAACCTCCGATTCCCCTACTACGAAAATGGAGAAACAAGAATAAGGGTGTAGGGTGTAGGGTGTGGAGTGTAGTGATGTTGTATTTTTCCCTACACTCTATACCCCACCCTCTAGACCCTTATCTTTCGTTACTAACAACCAACCTTCCGCCTGGTTAATTTCTTTCACTGATTTGAGATGGAGGAGTTTGAGCGCAGTGCGATCTAAAAGCAAGTAAGGTTGCTGTTCTGTGTGCCAGTAATATTGCAGTTGGGGGATTGACGATGGAACAATTGTACGTTCGCTATAAAAATTGAGCGATGGGCGATGGTAGAGAAAAGATGTGTAAATCTTCTTGGTGGCTGGATCTGCCTGTAAAATCATTTCAGCAACGGGTTTCACTCGATAAGCTTCCCCTAATTCCCAAACCCAGTATTGAGAGCTCATCAATAGCAACAGCGAAATATAAGTTCCCCACAACAATACGCTGAGGAATTGTCCGTCACCTCGTCCTGCTAAAACAGCCGCTAGCGCCATTGTTAAAGCAAGAGCAGTAAAAATAAGCTGCAATCCTAATTGTGGTTTACTTATTAAACTATAGTAAACACTGCCAGCTGTTGCGATCGCACTCAACAGTGCTAAACCTCCCACCCAATATCGAGGATAAGACGATAGAGACGAATTTTCTATTTCTGAAAGTTTTGCCCCACAAGCTAAAGCTAAACTAGGGTAGATGGGAAATATATACCAAGGAAGTTTAGTTCCCATCAAGGATACAGCAACTAAATAAACACCACTCCACAACAGTACTAGTTTTGCCCAGTTGAGATTGCGATTTTCCCAAGTGTAACGCAAACTGGAAGGTAAAAAAATAAGCCAAGGCCAATTATACTTGAGAATTTCCAGCAGATAATACCAGGGAGGTCCAGAATGATCTTCGACTGACTGCCAAACACGACTGATGGATTGATTGACTACGCCGACTTTGGTAAACTCGGAACCATAATGTATCCATTGAGCACCATACCAAAACCCGACAGGGGCAATGCCAATACCGATTCCCAACCACATATACCCACTGGTTAGTAATCGCGGTGTATCCCAGAGAAGAAATGCGATCGCGATTCCTCCCAACAATATTCCCAGTATACTTTTTGTCAGGCAAATCAACCCAAAACTAATACCAACACCGAGACAGTAGCGCAAGTTACGTCGCGATCGCAACAAACACAGCATCAGGAGCGTAAAAAAGCAGACTGCTGCTCCATCCAACATTGCTAATCGTCCGTGACGTGCCACTGGCAGCATTGTTAAGTAAATTAAAGCACTATAAAGCGCTGCTCGACGTTGGCGAAATATCTCGCGACCAATATAGTAGAGTAAAGGGACTGAAAAAGCAGTTAGCATTGCCCCTGGTAAGCGTGCCGTCCATTCATTCACTCCTCCAATAGAGAAAGCCCAAGCAATCAGCACGTGTATCAATGGTGGCTTATTATAGTATGGTTGCCCCTCAAGCGTTGGATAAAGCCAGCGCATTGAACCAGCTGGGGCATCCCATATTTCACGGGCGACCTGTGCTACAGTACCTTCATCCCAATCTCGCAGAGGCAATTCGCCCAGATTTATGGTAAAAAGTATTACAGCTGCTAACAGCAGTACGAGCACCCATACCCAATCAATCCATTTTTCAACCGCCCGATATTTTTTTTCCAGACGACCCCAAATAAAGCTTCCTTCTTGCATATTCTCAAGATAATGATTGTGCTTGCTGGTTCGATTAAACAGAGACGCTCTGGACTCTTGAAAGTTGCCACGAAATCACAACGAGTGTTGCTTTACAATCCTCTGATTCTAAATTAACTTACATTTCTCGTAAAGGAATAATATTTTTTAACAGTTTTTTCAGTTTTTTGATTTTATTTAATAAAATTGCTTTTCGGAAAAATAGGTCAAGTGGGACTGACTAAAATAGTGTATCAACTTTTGACAGGAGAATATCCTCATGAATTTGCCAGCAGTTTTAGATGTCATACTGGGTTTAATATTTATTTATCTCATACTAAGTCTGTTAGCATCCGAAATTCAGGAACTGATTGCTACAGTATTGCAATGGCGTGCCGAACACTTAAAAAAATCGATTGAAATTCTTTTGAGTGGTAATCAGAGGAGAACCAGGAATGGTAATAAAGTAGATGATGGTCTCCTTCTAGCAAATCAACTATATGAAAATCCTTTAATTAAAAATATTAATCAAGAAGCGAAAGGATGGCTAGCTACCATACCACGCCAAGTGACTTGGAAAATTGGTCGGCTATATCGCTCATTACTACCGCGTTCAGAAGAAGAGAGAAATCAAACCACTTTTGGAAATACCAAACACACTGGACCTTCATATATCCCTGCAGATATTTTTGCAACAACGCTGCTGGAAACATTACAAATTCCAAAAATGGTTCAGTGGTTAACTGAAGTAAGAATGGAAAGATATAAAAATGACAGACTGCAAGAAATCCAAGCAATTATTAATCAATATCAAGGGGAAGCTTTAGATGACAATCAAGTACAAATTGTCGAAAAAGCTAAGAGTTATTTTCAAAAAGTAGAGAAAGATTATAACACAATTATTGATAATTTTAAAAAGAAGAAAATAGGATTAGATAGTAGTATCGAGCGCATGGGGGAAAGTTTACAAAGATATATAGATAATCTTTCAGAAGGGGAAAATAAAGAACAGCCCAAGAATCACTTGATACAAGAGTTAATGTATTTAAAGCAGGATAGCTTTGAAAATATTGAACAAGCAATATTATTAGGCGGATTGCACCCTAATATCGATGAAGTCGTTAATCTAATTAGGTATGGAAGTGCCACTTATAAGGAAATTGAGGGGATTGTAAAAAGAACAGATATACAAAACAATGAAAACCTAGAAGAATTTATTAAAAGAATACCAGAACCAGTCAAGGAAAACATTGCTGTTATGGCAATGCGTACACAATCTAGAATTAGAAGTACAAAAGAAGGACTTGATAACTTACGCAACGAAATAGAAAGGGCATATGATAGCTCAATGGCACGAGCATCTGGAGTCTACAAACGGAATGCTAAAGGAGTAGCACTGTTAATTGGGTTCGTACTAGCGATCGCAGCCAACGCAGATACTTTCCACATGATTAATAGACTCTCAAAAGACTCAGCATTGCGAGAAATCATCACTGAAAACGCGGGACAAATAGTACTGCGGCGTGCTGGAACTCCAACCAATCAACAGTTACAAAATCAACCAGTGACTGAGGAAAACATACTGTTAGATGATTTAAAAAGAGAAGTTAATAATGCACTAGCAGATATTGACCTACCAATTGGTTGGTCTCAAACTAATTGGAGACAGCAGATTGGTGCAATTCCTGATACTCAAACAACCCTTCCAGGAGAAGCACCAGCGACACCTACAAGACCAAGAAACTTTCCTACCGCCCTTCTTAAAATCATCGCGGGTTGGATACTGAGCGGTATTGCTATTGCAATGGGTGCGCCTTTTTGGTTCGATCTCTTGAGTAAAGTTATGAATGTACGTAATGCAGGGAAACGACCTGAAAGCTAATGGTTAATGGCTAATGGTTAATGGCTAATGGCTAATGGCTAATGGCTAATGGTTAATAGTAAAAGAAGCAATCAGCAATTAGCAATTAGCAATCAGCAATTAGCAATTAGCAATTAGCAATCAGCAATTAGCTATATAATGTAATAATTAAAAAATAAAAATCAATCGCAATGTCCACTCCTTATCCTGATGAAGAATCTCAATTTGTTGAAGAAATTCGCGAAAGTAAAATCGTCTTTCTGCTTCAGATAAATCCAACCAAAATTGAGGGATAGAAACAGCTTGGGCGACAGACTGCAAATTAACAGGTGGTAAAGTCGCCAATTGTGCTTGAAGCGCAGATATTTCTGTTCGGAGTTTGTAAGCCCGTAACTTCGCCGTTTCCCCATCCAAAATACCGGACTCTACCAAAGAAGGTAACTGTTCGAGGGCTTCTTGTTGGCGAGAAATCGACTCATTTAAACTGTTCTTAATCCCATCTAATTGAGGAGAATTCATGAGAGCAACAGCAACAGGTAAATCGTGACAAACGCCTTCAATGGTTCGTTCCAAGACTTCCTGATAAGGAAGAGCTTTACATTTAGGGCGTTTGGGACAGATATTAGGACGTAAATAAAGATACTCTTTTTCTTTTTTACGTGTAGTTACACGAGTCACAGTCATGTGAGACTGACATTCACCACAGACAACTAACCCAGCCAAGGAACGAGGCGCACTCGCGGTCCGAGAAGGTAAACGACTGTTGCGGCGTAAAAGTCTATCCACCTGGGCTGCTTCTTCCCTAGAAATAATGGGAGCATGGGTATTAGAGATAATTTCGCCATTGTGATATGAAGTATCCCCCCGGTAAACTGGATTAGTCAACCAACGCCGTCCTGTCGTCACCGAGATTTTCTTTGCGTATCTTTTTCCAAGGTAACGAACCGCACTCCGTAGGGAACCATAAAGCAGGAAATGATCGAAAAAATCTTTCACGACTGGAGAAGTACTGCGATCAACAATATACTTTCCCTGACCTCTACGATAACCGTAAGGGACTTTACCTGGAGGAGGTGCAGCTTCTAAACGGTTACGGGCGTGACCCTGACGGATGCGACGACTGCGTTGTTGTTGTTGAATTTCGTTGAGTAATTTCAGCAAGTCAGCATGGAGATTGGGACTTGCTTGGGAAGAATTGTAATTTTGCTCAACAGCAATGAGAGTAATTTCCATTGCTTCCAATTCAGCAAGACGTTGACTCACTTCCTCTATAGTATTCCCTAATTCTTCCAAACGACGGATGACAAGACAATTCGGTGGTTCCGTTTTACAATCTGCAAACAATTTTTCTAACTCAGACCGTTTCCCCAAATCTTGGTAAACGCGATTTATCTCCCATCCCCAACTTGTGGGATCGGGAGTGGTTTCTAGAATGGGGTCGCTATAGGTGTAGGCGAAGGTAGTCATGAGTGGGGTGATAGTGGTTAAATGATAGTGGTTAGTTGATAGTGGTTAGTTGATAGTGGTTAGTTGATAGTGGTTAGTTGATAGTGGTTAGTTGATAGTGGTTAGTTGATAGTGGTTAGTTGATAGTGGTTAGTTGATAGTGGTTAGTTGATAGTGGTTAGTTGATAGTGGTTAGTTGATAGTGGTTAGTTGATA
>JAWQFQ010000171.1:3628-20276 GCA_035967975.1 Scytonema sp. PMC 1070.18 | reverse complement strand
AGGGGGATCTAGAACGTTTTGCTACCAACAAGAGGACTTTTAAAACATCCTCTAAGATATCGGGTTTCTCTCTTGTCGCGGATAGCTATAAATAATAAACTTTAAGAAAAAATCGAACTTCTACCCTAGTTGGTAAATTTACTTCTGTCATGCTATCTACTCCCCAATCTCATCAAAGTGTTCTTGCTGTAGGCGACCTACGGCGTGTACATCATATCGCCCTTAACGTCCAAGATATGCAAGCATCACGGTATTTCTACGGTCACATCCTGGGTTTGCATGAACTCAGAGGAGATGAAGTTCCTGCAACCCTTGTAGATTTAGTAGCCCAAGGAAAAGTCGCTAACTTCGTTACCCCTGATGGAATTATCCTTGACCTGTTTGGAGAACCAGACTTATCTCCACCAGACCCAAACCCAGCGCGGTCTTTCACTAGAGCTTATCACTTAGCCTTTGATATCGATCCCCAACTATTCGACCGAGCCGTCGAAGTCCTCCGACAAAATCAAATTGCGATCGCCCACGGTCCTGTCACGCGTCCCACTGGTAGAGGTGTCTACTTCTACGACCCCGATGGTTTTATGATAGAGATTCGATGCGATCCAGAAGATGGGAGTTGATAGTGGATAGTTGATAGTTGATAGTGGATAGTTGATAGTAGAAAAATAATTAATTTCCAGATACGCCATAATGTGTGTTTACAACTAACCACTAACAACTAACCACTAACCACTAACAACTAACCAATGACTAATCCAAAAACATTTCAAGTGATGGAGGAAGCGATTAAAAAACCTCCCGTTACACACGATCCCTACAAGCAGTCCTTAAAAGCTTGGGCGATGTACTGCTTGCGCGATCGCGGTTTTAAGGTGGTGTATGCACAAAATGCCGACTTTGCCGTTGAAAATAGGAGTGGTGATAAAATATACTTTAAGGTGGCAAATAGTGCTGTTGATTTAGATCATCAATTCGCTTGGATAATTTGGGATAGCGACACTAAAAGCGCCAGCTTAATTCCACCACAATCTTAACCGCAGCCTGTAGCAGATGAACGCAGATAACTTATCTGTGTGTATCTGCTATAGGCTGCGGTTCATAACATTAGACTTCCTGCTTTTTAAAGACCATCAAATGCTGTTGGGGTAATATGTTGTTCGTTTCGTCCCAAACTAAACCGACTGCTTGCATTTCTTTTTTGACTTGTCTTTGAGTCATCTTGTGCAAGCGCTTGATCATAATGAAGGGATTTTCTGCCCGATACTCAACTAGCACGACTCTACCATTTGGTTTGAGCGATCGCACAATTCCTTCCATGACCTCGCGTGGGTAATCAAACTCGTGATAAGCATCCACCATTAAGGCTAAGTCGATACTTTTAGGTGGTAGGTTGGGATCGGTAGAAGTTGCTAAAACAGGCTCTACGTTGTTGATTTTTGTCTCCTGTTTAAGAAACTTAATAATATCGAGCATTTCTGGCTGGATATCCACAGCTAGGACTTTTCCAGTGGTTAGTAGAGGCGCAATCTGAAAACTTATGTATCCTGTGCCCGCGCCAATGTCCGCTACGACATCATTCGGGTTAAGATTAAGAAAAGTAACTATCTTACTTGGCTTTTCTTCAGCCTCCCGACTGGGTCTTTCTAACCAACCAGCCCCAGTATGACCCATAACTCTGGCTATCTCTCGACCCATGTAAAATTTACCGATACCATCTGGACTATGGACAAGTCTTTGTTCGTACACTTTGGATGGTAATGTGTCTGCAGTTGCTATGCTAATAGGGTCAAGCAATAAGCAGCATAGTGTTATAAGAAAGATGATGCCACTTTTTACATAGATACGGAACAATTGGATTGTGCTCATAGTTACGATACAACAAATGGAAACTTTAGTTAGAACCCTAAATGGCGTAGCAGTAAATGTTTGTCAGTTACTTGCTCTTTTTATCATTTCTGTTGGCATTACTAAAGCTTTAATTATCTTCTTGCGAAATGCTTTTTCTTTTTCAAACACGCAAGGGGCTTTTCAAGAAAGTCGTTTGCAAATGGGTTATTCTTTCTCTTTGGGATTGGGTTTTCTGATTGGTGCTAGCATTCTGAAAACTACCATAACTCCAAAGTGGAACGACATTGGACAGTTAGCAGCTATTATTGCTATTCGTACAGTGCTGAATTATTTGCTGTTGCAAGCTATTCAAAAATCTACACCTGTCATTGATTCACCTTCATTAAATTCCTCTCACAATTCTACGGAACTTGTGGATGAGCGTGGCGTAGTGAGTCCTTCATAAAATAATTGGTTCGAGTTCTCGATTATACCACTCTCCTTGGAAGCGTTCAGCAACAAAGGGTTTGACGACAAACTTGGGAAAGCGATCGCCTTTCACATCAATTCGCACAAAGGAGTAGGGAAGGCGCTTGAAATCATCGTAGCCATTGCGACCAATAAAAAGTAAGGAATCCGCAATTTTACGAGTCGGTTGACCGGAAATGTCTTCAAAAGTCTCCATCAATTCCATTCCCTCTGGTCGTTGGCGGCGAGGACGGCGACCGCTACCACCACAGACAACACAGTTAATATGGGAGTCGGCGTGTCCGGTATCTGTGGTACGGAGATATTCTAAGCAATGGGCGTGACCGTTTAAAATTAAATCAATAATAGGACGCCCTTGAGTCAGGGAACCAAGGGTGGTAGCCACTTCATCAAATACCCAACGCAAGCGACGACGTACTGCTAGGGTTTGTGCTTGGTACCATTTACTCGCTTCAGTGACGTAGGGAGGATGGTGAAAGTAAACAATACGTCCCCGTACCTCTTGAGTATTCCAAGATTCAATCAGTCTTTTCTTCAACCAGTCGAGCTGTTCAAAGTCTGTAGGTGGTGTTGCGTGAGAGTTCAGTTGTTTTTCGATGTCGATTTTAACTTCGTCGATTTGGTATAATTGGGATTTAAGGGCGTCAAGTTTTTCCGCGTCTTCGGGGAGTGATGGGTCGAGGCGATCGCATACGTCCAAAATTTGCATCTCTTCTTGTTCGATTTGATGGCGACGGTAAACTAGTTCACGACGTTCTGCATCGCCTTGTTTGGTTGCGCTTAACGGTGATGGTGCGTTAAAAGTATTAGAATCAAGGGCGAAAAAGTCGATCCCGCCATAACGGAAAGTGTAGTAACGGTTTGGTAAACGGGTAAAATGTCCGGGTTGATAGCGCAAACAACGCCCTGTCTCAGTCTTGGCGGTATAATGGTTATCGAGGTGGTGTTCTAACTGTTTTCCGGAGGGTATTGCTTTTAAATAATCAAGGAACGCCCGTGCGTAAGCATCCCCCTGATACGATCCGTGCCAACCAATTTCTATATCTTTATAACGGAAGTAGCGGCGTAGTGGAAGAGTGCTTCCTGCTACGAAACGGGACATCAACGGTACGTCGTAGTAATCATGATTACCAAGTACTGGTAAGATTGGCGTACGAAATACCATGCGATCGTAAGCTATACTTTGAAGGTTTTCGCCTCCGACGATAAACTCCCGGTAAGGTTCAATAAAGTTTTGCGGGTAATACTCGTGGGAACCCACAACATAAATCACATCACCTGTATGAAGTATAAAACGACAATCTTCTTGGTGAGCAAGCATCAATTCCGCAACTTGTCGTTGGGGATGGTAACCGTAGCTCGGTTTAGAGCCAGTATCACCGATAACCATAAAGGAAAACTCTGGCTCGTGCGAGCGATCGTCATCCAAAACCAGACTCGTTTGGTCAATTAAGCGCTTAACAATACTCGAATGCTCCCACCGTATCCGCTCTTTCATTTTATGGATTTTCACGGGAATTGGTGGTTCGGAGATAAATTTCATCGCTAATAGCTCCAGGATGCCAGATTTCTTAAAAATATGTCTATTTTTGCATCCATATTTACTTATATTAACAAACTCGTTTTGAAAATAGGGGTGTAGCGGAGACTCTTTTACCCGCACTCTATGAACGCGATCGCTTGCGTCAAGATTTGCTCATTGGTGACAAGTTAAGAATGGTTGAAGCGCCAGACACCCTCTAGAAACCCGGTTTCTTTAAGAAACCGGGTTTCTCATTTTCACTTAACTGAGGAGTATGACTTAGTATCAGCTTAAAATCTCAGTAAATTTGTGCATAACTCTAGAACTAATGATACAATCTTTTTGCAAAGGAGCAATGACAGCAAGTTCTTTAAATCTGCTGCTCATAAGCGCATTGCCTGTGGGTTGTACAGACAGCGTTTTTGAGTAGTAAAACTGGGATGCGTATTGACAACTTTTCATGCGGATCGGAATCTCCACTTTCCGATCCATGACTCTATGCAACTTAACTCTATCCACAAAATCCAATCGCACTAAAAACCTCCATGAAAAATTTAGCTCTACTATCTACCACAGCCCTTGCTGCTATATTTGGATTAGTTTTTGGAACCACGCAAGCCGCCTCAGCTTTAACTTGGAACTGGAGTTATTCTGGTACTGGTATAACAGCAAGCGGTACTTTCACCACTAATGACACCCCTGATGATTTAGGTTTTTACCAGATTTCTGAAATTACTGGTACGCGAAATGGTGAAACAATCATTGGTCTGCAACCAGCCGGAACTCCGATACCAGGAAACGAACCTTTTGAGGTTGATAATTTAATTAATCTTGATACTCCGCAGTTAACAGGTGACGGTTTTGGGTACGTCACAGCGCTCGGAAACTATGTAAGTCCATTTTTTGCTAGTTTTTTGCCAACACCAGGTTATTTAGAGGTTTTTTCAGCGCCCCCACTTGTACCAGGGTTTGAAAATTTTGGACCGGAAGATAGTGAGTTACCCATTAGTTTTTCCGCAACCAAAATCACCGTCCCTGAATCCATCTCCATCCCTAGCCTATTGGCTCTCAGCACTCTCGGCGCTATTTCCACACTGAAACGTAGCAAGTTATCCAAATTCACTCAAAAGAAGGTTATTAACTAGTAGTCCACCACATTACTCCCTTCCCAATACTGCTCGGTTAAAGATATTTGAGGTGGCTCAAACGCGCCAGAAACCCGGTATCTCCAAGATACCGGGTTTCTAATTTCTCCTTATCCAAGCAGTATTGAGATAGGAGTTAAGTTAGATTGGTGACTTCGTTAGAGTTCATGGGAGAGATACTTGGGAGAACAAGTAAACTGATAATATGCCCAAGAAAATCAGAGAACTCAAAAGCTTGTTATTGCAAGCAGGGTTTACTCATCAATCAGCAAAAGGCAGTCATAGTAAATGGACTCATCCAAAATTACCCAAGGCTATTATTATTGCAGGAAAAGATGGTAGTGATGCAAAACCGTATTTAGAAAAGCAAGTCAACGATGCACTTGAAAAATTAAGAGATATAGAGGAGCAGGAGTCAGAGGAATGAAGTATACAATTTTGATTCAATGGTCTGATGAAGATGATTGTTTTGTTGTGACACTACCTGAGTTTACTAATGTGATGCAGCCAGTAACACATGGAGATACCTATGAAGCAGCTCTGAAAAATGCTCAAGAAGTTTTAGAAATGCTGATAGAATCTTACACAGAGGACGGTCAACCTCTACCAGAACCCAGAACTGTTAGACAATCGCGCCAAGTAGCATAATTTGTGACTGCTTGTCTCGCCCACCTAGTTCACACCCCCCACACCCGGTCACCCTACACCCCACACCCTTTCTACTGATATCCCGCCGCTTGCAAAGAAAATAGCGTCGCATAGCGTCCTCCTGCTTGCAACAATTCTTCATGGGTTCCCTGTTCCACAATTTCCCCAAATTCAATGACTACAATTTGGTCAGCCATTCGGACTGTAGAGAAACGGTGGGATATTAAGAAAACCATCTGATTTTTGGTGCGATCGCGAAACTGATTAAAGATATCAAATTCAGCTTGGGCGTCCATTGCTGATGTGGGTTCATCTAAAACCAAAATATCCGCCTTAGTCCGCATAAAAGAACGGGAAAGAGCAATTTTCTGCCATTGACCTCCAGACAATTCTTGACCACTCCGAAACCATTTACCAAGTTGAGTTTGAAACTTTTCTGGCAAATTCCGAATAAAAGGAAGCGCCATACCCCTCTCAGCTGCAGTTTGCCATCGGGTTGTATCTTCTATATAGTCTACATCTCCGACACCGATATTCTCACCCACAGTAAACTGGTAGCGGACAAAGTTTTGAAAAATTACCCCAATGCGCCGCCGCAACACATCAACATCCCATTCTTCTAAATTCAAACCATCTAGTAAAATCCGCCCAGAATCCGGAGTATAGAGTCGGGTTAAAAGCTTGATTAATGTTGTTTTTCCAGAACCATTTTCACCAACAATAGCAAGTTTCTCTCCAGGTTTTAGATGTAATGAAATGTTTTTTAAAGCAGGGCGAGAACTTCCCGGATAAGTAAATGAAACATTCTCAAAACGAACTCCATCGTGAGGTTTTGTACCTCTGGTCGCCTTACCTTTTGGTTGTGTAACTTCCTCTTCTAGAAACTCGTAAAGGTTAGAAAGATAAAGGTTATCTTCATACATTCCCCCAATAGAAGTCAGAGCAGCAGAAAATGTAGACTGTCCTTGACGGAACACAGTGAGATACATCGTCATATCTCCCAAAGAAATCCTTCCTAAAACTGTTTCCACGACAATCCAAGCATAAGCGATATAAAAGGCGACAGTACTAATTAAACTCAACACATAGCCCCACACTCCCCGCCGCAAAGTTAAGGTGCGGTCTTCATTGTAGAGACGACGAAAGAGATTGTGGTACCTTTCTAATAGCACATCCCCAATTTGATAAAGTTTGACTTCCTTAGCAAAATCTTCTCTAGCCAAAAGAGTTTCTAAATAGTGCTGCTCGCGGGTTTCCGGCGCACGCCAACTAAATAAACGAAAGGCTTCCCCTGCAAACTTTGTTTCTGCAAAGAAGGCTGGCATAGCTGCTAAAATCACCATCAACACTGCCCAAAATGAGAATTTTACGAGCAAAACGCCGTAAGTTATGAGGGACAAAGCACTTTGCACCAAGCCAAAAGTACGGGTGACTAAAGACAGGGGACGGGACGATGCTTCTCGTCTTGCATTAGTCATCTTGTCATAAAACTCTGAGTCCTCAAACTGTGTCAGGTTGAGTGTGAGTGCTTTTTCCAGAATCAGAACGTTAACCCGTTGACCGAGTAACGCCCGCAGCAAGGATTGGCAAATTGTCAACCCCCTCTGACTACCCGCTAGTAAGGCGACAGCAACAGCCTCCAAACCGACGTACATTAAGGGACGGTAGATGTTGACAAAATCATTCTGTAAAGACGCCAGATTTCGGGTCTGTACTACTGCATCGACAATTAACTTACCAATATAAGCGACAGCGGCTGGTAGAAGACCAGCTATTAGAGTTAAACTCGCAAGGATAATAGTCAGGGAACAGCTAGTGGTCCACACTAAACTTACAGCTCGCCCACTGTACCGGAAGACTGCGAGGGATTGACGTAGAGGGTTGCGCTTTTTACGGATTCTCATATTCTTTTTATAGTACAAATCTACGTCTTAACGCAGGGGTGTGAGGGTGTAGGGGTGTGAGGGTGTAGGGGCGAACAGTTGTTCGCCCTAGACTATCGATTTACACAAATTCATCCCTTTCAAGATGGTAATGGGCGAGTTGCTCGTACTTTGGCATCATTAATATTTATACGTCAAGGATTGTTTCCTATAGTTATTACACAACGCGATCGCCAAGAGTATATTTCTGCAGCAGAAGCAGCAGACAAAGGAGATTTAACACGTCTTATTAAACTTTTCTCGCGTTTACAAGAGACAATTTTAATTAAAGGACTCGGACTGCGAACATAGTTCTCACAGACAAGGAGGAAATATGGTATTGACAGCTTATACTTGGAAGCCAATTGAAGATTTGCCAGCAAATTGGATAGCATTAGCTTCTACAGAATTAGAAAGCCTTGCTGGTATTTGGAAAAGTCAAGCTAGGAAACTTCAAGAATCAGATGCTATTAAGAACTTTAATGAGCAACTGAGTCGAGAATGGGCTATTGAAACGGGCATAATAGAAAATCTTTATTCTATTGATAGAGACACAACACAGTTTTTGATTGAAAATGGAATTGAAACAGAATTGATTCCTCATGGTAAAACCGATAAACCAGTAGAGATAATAGTTCCGGTTTTAATGGCTCAACGAGAAGCTTTAGAAGCAATATTTAGTTTTGTCGCTCAGAAGCGAGAACTTTCACTTTTCTATATTAGAGAATTACATCAAATCTTTACACAGCATCAAGAAACAGTTGATGCTGTAGATGTCTATGGACGTAAAGTACAAGTTCCTTTACTACATGGACATTGGAAGCAAAACTCTAATAATCCAACTCGTAGAGATGGAAAAGTCCACGAATATTCTCCTCCACTGCAAGTTCAATCTGAGATGGAATGTTTAATTAGTATGCACTTAAAGCATATAAAACAAGGAGTTTTACCAGAAATTGAAGCAGCTTGGTTGCATCATCGATTCACTCAAATTCATCCTTTTCAAGATGGTAATGGACGAGTTGCAAGAGCATTAGCAACACTTATTTTTCTCAAGGCAGGTTGGTTTCCTCTTGTTATTAGTCGTGATTTTAGGGAAGAGTATATTGATGCTTTAGAAGAAGCAGATAATGGCAAATTAGCGAACTTAATCAACTTATTTGCAAAAATTCAGAAAAAAACCTTTGTCAAAGCTCTTAGTCTTTCAGAGAACGTTTTCAGCAACCAAGAGCCAATTAAAAAATTGATTTCAGCAGGGCTAGAACGTTTAAGAACTAGAAAAGAAAAACAAATTCAAACAATGCAGCTTCAGGCGTTTGAGACGGCTGAAAAACTGGAAAATGTTGCTGAGGAAAAATTTGGGGAAATCGCCTTAGCACTTAATAATGAATTAAAGACAATAGAAGCCAGTTATTTTGCTAATGTAAAACGAAGTGATGAGAGTAATGATTACTGGTTTATACAACAAAGTATTCTAGTAGCTAAAGCGTTAGAGTACTACGCAGATACTAGAACTTATCGTTCTTGGGTCAGATTAAAAATTCAAGAAGATAGACAAACTGAAATTGTTCTCTCTTTCCACGCACTAGGGTTTGATTTTTTTGGTATTATGGCAACCTCTGCTTTTATTGAATACCGAGATAAAAGTGAAGAACAACAAGTCACTTCCGAAAAACCGCAGATTTTGTGTAGTGAAATTTTCCAATTTTCTTACACTGAACAAGAAGATTCTGTCATCCAAAGATTTCAACCTTGGCTAGAGAACGTTCTTTTAGAAGGATTAGACAAGTGGAGGAAGCAACTGTGAAATGAAAACCTGAAAAAAAAGGAATTGGAATCCCATTGCAGTACCATTTCTAGGGAAGCTTTCTATCTAAAGGTGGATGTATGATGATTCCTGTACGTAAAACTTTATCTACACCGGATATCCAGCTTTCGTATTTGGAGTGGAACCAAGGACAAGAACCGTTGCTGCTGTTACACGGTTTGGCTGACAATGCCTTGGTTTGGTCTAGTTTGGGAAATGAACTGGCAACAGAGTATCATATTGTTGCGCCAGATATGCGGGGTCATGGTGAAAGTAGTAAACCAGAGAAAGACTATAGTTTTGAGAGTGCGATCGCGGATTTAGAAGCACTCATGGATAAACTAGGATGGTCAAGTACCCATGTTGTTGCTCATTCGTGGACAGGTAAATTAGCTGTCATTTGGGCGAGATTAAATCAAGAGCGTCTGCGGAGTATGGTTTTAGTCGATCCCATTTTTATCTGGAAAATCCCCAGCGTTTTCAAACTCACCTTTCCCCTTTTATACCCCTTCCTATCATTTCTCAAAGGGATGGGACCATTCGCCAGTTACGAGGAAGCAGAACAACAAGCCCACACACTCAACCAATTTCAGGAATGGACTCCCTTACAACAGCAAGTCTTTCAAGCAGGTATCGAGCAAAAACCCGATGGAACTTGGGGAAGCAAATTTACAATCCCAGCTCGTGACGGAATTTTTGAGGAAGTGATGCAGGTTCCGGGTTTCACAGTACCAATTCACATCCCTACTTTATTTATACAACCAGAAAAAGGGCTTAACCGCAAAGATTGGCAACTCAAACCCTACAAAACTTATCTCAAAAACTTACGCCTGTGTATAGTTCCGGGAAATCATTGGGCTTTTCTCACCCAGCCTGAGGCTTTTAACGAAACTGTCAGGGCTTTCTTGCAAGAACAGAGATAATTTTATTTCACGCAAAGGCGCTAAGGGACGCCCAAGAAATAAGTTATCCATCTTGTGGGGTGGGCGTCCTCGCCCGCTTCGCTTGGTGACGGGCGAGACGCCCGGTTCGCTTGGTGACGGGCGAGACGCCCGTACCACAAGAGATTTTTGAATACTTTTTTATTTGAAAGTCCCTAAGACGCTAAGAAAAACACTGCGCCTTTGCGTGAGATTTTTAGTCTCCGTGGAACTCCACCAGCCTTACATTCATCATTAGATACAATTGCGATCGCTACATTACTGCTGTATCCCTCACTTATGAGCTTGTGCATAAATCCTACTTGTGCTAGACCAAATCACCCAGATAATGATGAAAACCGCTTTTGTCAAAGTTGTGGTTCCCAGTTAGAGTTGCTAGGACGTTATCGGGTGCTGCGGCTTTTAAGTGATAAAACGGGTTTTGGGAAAGTGTATGAGGCTTACGAACAGGATACGCCCAAAATTGTCAAGGTTCTTAAAGAAGAACTATCCAGGGATGCAAAAGCTGTAGAACTCTTCCGACAAGAAGCAGCTGTGTTGGGACAGTTGGATCATCCTGGTATTCCTAATGAGGATAGCTACTTCCAGTATCAGACTAGAAATGGTTTGGCGTTGCACTGTATTGCAATGGAAAGAATTGAGGGACCAAACTTAGAACAGTGGCTGAAGCAGCAGCAAAATAGACCCATTTCCCAAGACCAAGCTATTGCTTGGTTGAAACAACTCGCAGAAATTTTGGTTCTGGTGCATGGTAAGCAGTATCTGCATCGAGACATCAAACCGTCGAATGTGATGATTCGACCTGATGGACAGTTGGTGTTAATTGACTTTGGGACAGCGAGGGAGGTGACAAGAACTTATTTAGCAAAGGTGAGTAGTGGAGCGGGGGGTATCACAGCTATTATCTCATCTGGCTATAGCGCTCCGGAACAGTTGAGTGGTCTAGCTTTACCGCAATCGGATTTTTTTGCTTTGGGACGCACCTTTGTCTTTTTGCTCACAGGTCAGCATCCCATGAAAATGTACGATTCTAACAATAACGAATTGAGATGGAGAAACCACACTTCTAATGTGTCTTCATTGTTACTCAATTTTATCGACTCGTTAATGGCAAGGGAAGTCAATCAGCGTCCTAGAAATGCTCAGGAAATTTTACAACGTCTTACAGGGATAGAAGAACAACTGAACGGAGGTACGGCTGCAACTGTTAATGTGGTGGGGAGTTTGAACACGCAAAGGATATCACCACCAACGACAACGGCTCTACCAAGTCCTCCCCAACAACAAAAGCCGTCACAAAAAATACCTTTACTATCTTTATTTGCAGCACTGCTGGTAGCTTTGGGTTTTCTTGGTGTTGTCGCTTTAGCAATGCGATCGCCTCAATTCGCTTCCCTTTCCAATTACGGACAAGCTCCTGAAAGAAAAGGTAAAATTGATTACTTTCCCTACGAAGAAGGTAAAGACAGCGAAGGGCGGGTTGCTGAATTTAATGTTGCTGTTCTTTCTGTAGAATATAAGTGGCTTTTAGGTAGCTATTTTCAAATTAGACATAATGACCAAATCATCAATCTTGATAATTTACGAGCAAATTTAGAACAAGAAGGTATCCAGAGAATCATGGAAAACCCCAGCGAGATTATCTCCGTAGGGACAGCTTCTTGTGAAGGTGCGGTGGAAGTTGAACAACGTAGAGCTTTTGAACGTGCAAAGCAAATCCAACTTTTAGTCAAAAAACTCTTTATTCATACTCCCAGTCTAAAAGGTTATCGTTTATTAAATCTCGGTCAATTTCAGCGCAGCGACTGTCAACCCAATCAAGATTTAACAGCATATCAAAGAAGTATTATTATTATTGGTGTAAAGAAACAATCCGAGGGTGTCATATTAGACGAAGCTTTAAGAAACAGACTAGAGAAAAAACCATTTGCTGATTTTAAGCTAGAGGATTACTCCCTAGGCTCCCCAGAAAACTTTAAAACAATCCCCAGCAATTTATAATTCATAATTCATAATTCATAATTCATAATTCATGTTTTTTGTCAAATTTCTCAAAAAACTCCTGATTTCTCATTGGCGATCGCTATTGCTGCTGTTTCTTGGAGTCTACTTACCTTTAAAAGGATTTGGAGAACTTGCAGAGGAGATTTGGGAAAATGAAGGAGGCTTCCCGTGGGATGTACCCGTACTGTTAGCAATTCACAGCACAGCGAGTCCACAATTAGATAATGTGGCGGCGATGCTGACTAAATTGGGCGTGTTTTGGGGCGTATTTCCAATGGCTAGTATAACCGGACTCGTGTTGTTTATCCGGCGAAGGTGGCGATCGCTATCTTTTTTAGTCGTCACTTCACTTGGAAGCATCATCATCAACCGGATAACAAAGGTTTTGCTACACAGAGTCCGTCCCCACTTGTGGGAGTCTCCCGCACCAGAATTTGATTATGGATTTCCCAGTGGTCATGCTATGTCGAGTATGACATTTGTCGCCATCTTAGTCATTTTAACTTGGAACAGTCAGTGGCGGTGGTTAGTTTTAACTGTCGGGTCAATTTTTGTGTTAGTTATTGGTTGGACTCGGCTTTACTTAGGCGTACATTTTCCCAGCGATATTTTAGCAGGCTGGATGGCTTCCATTGCTTGGACAGTTGGCGTCAGTCTCATCATTAGACCTTGGCGATCGCACAATCAACCCTGACTTTGTAAACTTCTCATTTCCATTGGCTTCCGAGATATTTTCAAGTTACGCCAACCATACACAAGCCGCTTCGGGATAGCGATGAGTAACGAGTGAAAATACATCAAAAGTTTTAATCGTCAATTACAGCAAATTTAACGCTCTCGCTCTTTCAAACGTTGAGCAAGTAGACAGTCCTCAAAACTCAACGCTTCTTCATCTAGAAAACTGGAGATTGCCATTTCAATTGTAGCTTCGAGGGAACATTCAAGTTCAGCTGACTTTTTCAAGAGAGCAGCTTTGATATAATCGGGTAGGTCGTTGACAAGCAAAGCGATCGCTTCTGGAGTTATGTGTTGAGTCGTGAAGGTTTGATTCATAATTCTTTGGGGATTTTGACGTTGTACGGGGGATTGCTAGCCTGGAGAATCAGGGTTTCTAATTCATATAGTAACCCTGGTTTTTGCCATTGGTTGATCGTAACGAAGGCAATCCTTACATCGTCTGGATCGTAGCGTTCGAGCCAGCCCCAGAGAAAGGCTTTGTGTCCGTTGCGTAGTCTGTCTCGTAGGTTTTTGGCTTTGCCAACGTAAAGTAACCCATAGGACGAGTGTCGAAATGCGTATAAGCCTACTCTACTTGGGATGGTAGCAAACTCGCGGCTCAGGGGATGGCATTGTTCGAACGGAGTGAAAGCAAGGGTATCAAGGATTTGGCGAGCTTCAAGTTGGATAGAGTCGGACATGGTAGCAGGATGTCGAATTTGCCTGATTTTACCTTGATTGATCGCTCCCAAGCCAGGGCAAACGCATCTTATTTGTTAACAGTTTGGCAATTTGATTTTGCATTTGTTTTGACTTGTCCTAGTACTAATCTGTTATTCAAATCAAGAATTTTTTCTCGCTTGTGAGAAATCAGGGTTAAGTACGCAAGAGCCGAATTAGAAACCCGGTTTCGCAGGAGTTACCGGGTTTTGTGGTACTTCGACTATTGTTAATCGAGTAGTATTGAGATATGATATTGTTAAAAATAGTGCAAGATATTAAGTTAAAAAATTCTCATTGGCGATCACACAATCAACCCTGACTTTGTAAACTTCTCATTTCCAGTTGCACATCCAATGCAATTTGTAAAGCTTCATTCAGCAATCTTCCATGTTCGCTAGCCTGTTCCGTCACCTGCATAGCCGTTAAAGCTGCTAAATTATCAGCAAACAATTCTGATTTATTCACAATAAACTTCTTATTCTCTCTTAAAATTCTTTCCGTTGTCAAAGCGCGAACTAAATCAGTTCGTGTCAGCTTCAAAGCTTCAATAACTTTTTCTCTATCTTTAATACTCACATCAGGATTCCCAGCCGCTTCAATTTGGTCATTAATATCTATAGCTTTAACCACAGCATTATACCTTTCCACATCAGTGAGTAGAATTTTCAGAGAATACGTCATGCTTTCCTCAACCAGCTTAAGTCGTTGTTTCCAGCGAAAATACAATAACCCTTGAGCAGCGGAACCACCGAAAACACAAAATAATAGTAATAATATCCAAGATGGTACTATTACCCAGTTGAGGAATAATCGAATAAATATATCCAAAACCGCGTAACTAACAACAAAACCCGTAATTCCAAGGAATATAACAGTAGCTCCTTCAGAACCTTTAGCTTTCTTTACATAACTTCTTATAAATTCTTTAATATTATTAGTAATAATTATAATTTCATCATTAACAGGTAAATTCGTTAATTTTTGTAACTCCCTCAGATTTATTTCCAACCCTTGTAAGTCATTACGCACAGGTTTTCTACCCTCGTGATAATATTTTTTAACAGTATTATATAACAAGAAAATTTATCCGGTGAGAACACCACACCTACTTTGTTAAAATTTGTTCATAAATATGACTGAACAAAAGGCGTGTTCCGTTCTCCACTTCCGTTATAGATTTACCCCGCGATCGAACATTGTTCGGGATGATTTTTCTGAACGTTAGGGAAAGACGACATTATCGTATGAGCCCAGAATTAAAATTCGGGCTTAAAGCTCAAACCCGTTAAAACGGGTTAAAAATTATACCTAACATTTTTCCTCTAAATGCAGTATAATTTATCTGCGTTCATCTGCGTTCATCTGCGGTTTTTAAATTCCAATGTATGCTCCACTCAAAACTATCAATACCTGAACCTGCAAGTGTGGAAAATCTTCTAAGAATTCAGCTAAACCTGCTTCACCTTCAAGGTAATCAAAAAAGGTTTGCAATGGGACTCGCGTTCCAACAAAGACTGGAGTTCCACTCATAATCTCAGGATCGGAGCGAATAATTTGTCGGTCACGCAAACATGATTGAATGTCCATCGTCTAGCTTTCACACTGTTGGTGTTAGTTCGGAGTCCTATTTCATTGTAGCTTAATGTTCAAGCTGTTTGAGGTTTTCCATGACTGCCTGGGATTAAGATACAGCCCAGAATAAAAATTCACCGCTTAAAGCTCAAAGCTGTTAAGACAGCACAATAAAACCTAACTATGTTAATTTCTGTTAAGAAGCTTGAAGCCAACTAACCACTAACAACTAACCACTAACAGCCCTTACAGATAGTTATGTTTATTTACGCCGACTGACTTACCTAATCCAATAACCTCTTCAATTCCTCATCTGTAAAAGGATTCTTCCCAGCACGTAGCTCCTTTATCCACCGTTGGCGTTGCGATTTTGTATCTTTATCATCAGTTTCAGCAATGTAGGCTTGAAAATCTTCAATAGCTCCTTGAATATTACCAGTCATTGCCCTTGCAACCCCGCGACTATCACGAATATATCCACTTTTTGGAGCAAGTTTGACAGCTTTTTCACAGGCGAACATGACATCAGCAGGTTGTTTCCTCAAGCTACCATACCAACACAATCTTTCCCAAAACTCTGCATTTTTATCAAATTTTTCATCGAGTTTTTGAGCTTTTTTGTAAGCTTCTATAGCGTCCTTTACTTTTCCTTCTTTTGCGAGACTTTGACCTTTTTCAATCAAAACAGAAGCTACCAGTTGCCCAGCTTTTTCTTTAGGGTCGAAATCTAGGCTTGAATCTAATTTCAAAGCTTCTTGAAACTTAGCAACTGCACCATCATAATTTTCTTTTTGCGCCAGGGTTTCACCTTCTTCAACTAATGTTTCAGCACGCCCTTGATTATAAAACTTCTCTGCTTTGGCTTGCAAATCAAACTTTAAATTAGAATCCCATGCCTGTGCTTTGTGGAACTTATCAATTGCCAGGTTCTTATCACCCTTTCGCGCCAGTTTCTCGCCCTGCATAACCAATACGGAAGCTGCTTGCAATTTGCGAGCCGGGATTTGGCATGGCTCCAATTCTTCTAATGTTTCCGGATGGGCAATTAAATAAATATTAAGCAAATTGCAACCATCTCTTACCAAATTATCTAAATTCAAATCCCATAAAATCACTGTGTTGTCCGAACTCCCAGAAGCGATGTGTTTGTCATCGGGACTGAAAACAACGCTCATGACCCAACTGCTATGCCCTTTGAGGGTTTTGAGTTCTTTGCCGGAGTTGACATCCCAGAGTTTGATGGTGTTGTCCGAACTGCCAGAAGCGATGTGTTTGCCATCGGGACTGAAAACAACGCTCATGACCCAACTGCTATGCCCTTTGAGGGTTTT
>JAWQFQ010000171.1:0-3528 GCA_035967975.1 Scytonema sp. PMC 1070.18 | reverse complement strand
ATGTGTTTGCCATCGGGACTGAAAACAACGCTCATGACCCAACTGCTATGCCCTTCTAGGGTGTTGACCTCAATTGCCGGGTACTCTTGTGGCTCTATATACACTGCTTCGTGTAATGTTGCCATAGTCCGCATTTGAATATCTGACGTTGCCCAAGCAGCTTTTTTCAAGCTTGCGGCAGCTTTTAAACCATCTCCTAGGGCATTTAAAGTTTGCCCAGAGATAGAAGAAGCTTCAGAAGAATTGGTCAAAGCTTTGATTTCACTGATTTCTGCTTGTTTTCTTTGCTTTTCTGCCCTTCGTGCTGCATCCCATGCCGTCACTGCTAAGACAGCTAACACCAATCCAGCAGCAACTGAACCTACTAAAGCACTTTTCAAGAAACGATTCAGCTTTTGTTCGCTGAGTTTTCTTTGCTGTTTTTCCTTTTCCAGTTCCGCCATCAACTGAGTTAACTTTGGTTCTTGTTGGCGGCGAATAAAAGCTGCTAAATAATCATGTACCAGTTGATAGCGATCGGCAGGATTTTCTGGTAGTAACAACACTAAACCAGATTTGACAAAAATCTGCAACACTAAATCCAACTTGTTGCTATCATCTGCTGCTAATTGCTTTAAATCCCTCTCCAATTCAGCGCGAGTCTTCAATGGGCGAGTATTCTTTTCATCCGTCAGCAAATACAGCACCAGTTCCGCTACTTTCTGATTCTCTTCACCGCAGTCATCCACGACTTCTTGAAGATAGCGTTTAATAAGTTCTTCCTGAGTCCCGCATTCACGATACTTCTCTAAGGTGGTAATTTTCTCTGTTTGCAACTGCGCTCCCACAACCTGTAACTCAATGGGACGCACTTCACCAAAATCCCCTGCCAAATCTTTAACGAGTTTATCTACCAATGCAGGTTCTAAATCAAAATTAGCACGCTCTGTTAATTGTTTAATAATCTTTTTTGCATCAGTAAGTGAAAAGTTCCCCACTTCATAAAGTACATTTTTGCTCAAAACATCAATGTGAATACCTTCTCTATTGCGGATACGGTTAAGCTTCAACAAATAATGCAAGTAATCTATCCGTAATGACAAAATTAACTTCAAAGGCAAAATTCTTAGACATTCATTTAAGAATTCAAAGAAATGTTGATAGTTTACTAAGTCATCATTAACAAAGAAAAATTCTTCAAATTGGTCGAAAATAAGTATTGGTCGAAGATTGTATGATTCACATTTTTGTAGTCTTTCTAAAATGACTGTAGCAATGTCTTCTGTAGTGGATGAGTTATCTATATTTCCCACAGATGAATCATCCGTGACCAAATTTTTCTCCCCCAGGGCTTCTACTAAACGCTTTTCCAACTCCTCTAACCAGTTGGTATAAACTCGTATCGCTACAACCAAATTATCTTGAGTTCCAATGGCTTTCTTTTTCAAAGCTGGAATAAGCCCTGCATTGACTAGGGAACTTTTCCCAACTCCAGATTCTCCATGAATCACGATAAGTTTGCTATCATGACGACCAATACGTTCTATCAGATTTTGAACATCTAACAAACGCCCTGATGCAGCAATTTCCGGTGCTACATTCTCTCGACTTTCTACCTGGGTGAGGGCAAAATTTACCTGTTTTGCAGCTTGGAGTCTTCCCGCACCAATGAAAGCTCGAATACCAAATTGTTGCTCTACAGAACGCTGTTGCTGTTTAATGTCATAGGCTTTAATATATTCTTTTTGCTCAAAATAAAGCTTACGTAAAAAGCGCAATATTTTAATATAAATTCTTAAATTAACCTGTGGATTACTTACTTTTATCGCCGCTTCTAAATTTTGAATCGCCTCTTTGTGTTGCTTTAATCCATTTTGCGATCGCGCCTGCAAAAACCGATAAAAACCACTATCATTAGTAACAATAGCTTTAGCTGGTATTTCTGATAATACACTCCCTAAATTCAGTGACTCTAAATTGGGAATTGCAGCTAAAGTATCTAAGGCGTTCTGAGCAAGTTTTCGAGCCTCTTCCCAACGTTCTTGTTTCAGAGCCACTTCAGCTAAAAAGCCATAGTTTCTAGCTAGTTCAATAGGCTTATTTTCAGCTTTGTACAGTTCTAAGCTTTGCTTGACTAACTTTTCTAAGTTTTCACACTCTGGTAACTCTTGAATAATTTCCCCAAATCGAACAATCGCATTAGGTATTAAATCTAAATATTGATTCTGGATAATCAACTGAACATATTGCTGTAAATAAAACTTAGGTTCTTCCCAATCTCTATGATTAATATCTTGATTTTTAAAAGCTTTGCTATAGTAGCAAATAGAAATCTCTTCTAAAACTTTACCCCGTCTTTCTAAATTATTAATTTCTTGCCAGATTTCTAAAGCTTTCCGATAATGTTCTATAGAATCATCTATTTTATTATTTACTTTCTTACTAAAACCTAATAAAGATTCTAAATTAGCCTTGAACTCTTGATTTAAAATTCCTTCATCTTGTAAATCCCTTTGTGCTGCTTCCAGTTCACTTTCTAAACTCAAATAATCATCTTGACTACGCCTGAGAGTATTGCTGAAAAATTGTTCAGAAATGTCTCTAATATAATTTCCTACCTCCTCTGTAGAAATAGCAAAAGTTTTCGTTGTCGCCCAACTTTCTAAATCCGGCGCAACCTGCATAAACTGCTTGTGAACTTCATCATCAATCCAAAATATGACAGGAAAATGAAAATGATTCCGAAACTCCTCTCGCACCTGATTAGCAGAAATCAGCGTCTGTTGGAGATTTTCCACAGCTTCTAAACCCAAAACCATCAAGCAAGCAGGCACCTGGTACCGCAATTCTTCCCGAATCGCAGTGTACAGAGTCGTGTCAAATTCTTTTAAAACCAAAACACGAATCTCCACTTGACAAAGTTCACGCAATCTCTCTATCAATTGCGATCGCGACTTCACATAATTGCACTTTGCCAATATCAATTTAAATTTTCCCACAGAAGCTTCTATCGCCCAAGCCAGTTGCTGCAATGCGCGATCGTTTTGGATGTTAATGTTTTCTCTGGGGTGCATATTATTCATATAGTTTTGAATTTTAACCGCAGATGCACGCAGATGAACGCGGATATGAAAGATTATTATCTGCGTTTATCCGCGTGTATCTGCGGTTTTCAGTTCACCAATTCTCTTGCTTCTGCGAGGATAGGATTGACATCAAACCAGGATTCACCGGAGTTGCGATACTCGAACACGAATCGACTGCGGATTAGCTTCTGGTATCCGTGGTCATCGCTGACTTTTTTTGTTTGCTTGACATCACGGAGCAGCTTCCACTCATCGTTAGAAATGGGCATAATCATCTCATTACGACGGGCGCGAATCACATCCTCTAAAGTGGTAGAAGAGAGGGGAAGTGACATCTCTTCCATGATTAATGTGTTTAATAGCCGCAACAAATCCCGGACATGACCACCACTCATTGTACATAGGCGGTTTGACATCCTCCCCCTAATTCTATTAGGGGGATTCCAAACATCACTGCTTGGGT
>JAWQFQ010000170.1:0-20379 GCA_035967975.1 Scytonema sp. PMC 1070.18 | reverse complement strand
CCCTCCCCCCCTCCCTCCCCCAAAACACCCATGCACAAACGATTTGTAAACCATTGCACTATTGAACTCAGCATAGTTCCCGCTGGTCCAATTTTGATTAAGTCTGGTAAAGAGGGTGCTGACCCGACTAAACCAGATATGGAGTTTGTCGAAACTTACCATTCTGGCGGACGTTCGATATATTTACCCGGAAGTTCTCTTAAAGGTGCTATTCGCGCCCATGCGGAAAGAATTGTGAGGACGGTGGGAAAAAGCAAACGTCCTAGCAATCCAAGTGAGGTTTGGGCGAATGACCCGTTAAATGATGATTATCAATACTTAAATAATCAATCTGCACCGAATATTTACCGTCTTTCTTCCTTTACTGACCAAATGTTTGGTAATACTTCCATAGCCAGTAGAGTCAGAATAGAAGATGCTTATCCAAATAAATCTATCCCGTTGAAAGTAGAAGAACGGAATGGGGTAGCGATTGACAGAGTTTTTGGTTCTGTCGCCGTGGGACCGTTTAACTATCAAGTTTGTACTGAGGGAGAATTTAACACGAAAATTCACCTCAAAAACTTCTCCATCGCACAACTCGGTTTAATTGGTTTGGTGCTGCGCGATTTAAATGATGGTTGGTTTGGTTTGGGTTTTGCTAAGTCTCGCGGTATGGGATTGGTTGAAGTTAAGCTGAAATCAGCAGTGGTGCAATACCCTGGTTGCGTTTTGGAAGATAAAAAAATTCTCTCAATTGGTAGTAAAAACGAATGGCGTCACACTCAGTTATTGGGTGCTGGTGTTTTTCTCTCGGAAGAGGAATGCAAACTCTATGGATTTCCATCTCATGATATCCAAGACACGCCCGTAGCTGCTCAAGCGATGGAGTTGGGTTTTGGGGTGGAAATGTCTTGGCGAGGTGTTGAACAAGTACAGGATTTATTCAGACGTTCAGTGAAATCTTGGTGTCAGTTGTTGGAGGTGAAAGCATCATGAAACCATTTGTAGGTGTAAAGCAAGTCTCTACAAAAGAGGAACTTGAAGAACTTTTCAAACAACCCTCTGAACCCAGTTACTACTTTTTGCGCTGGGTGGATAAAGTCAGTAGTATTGTGTCAGAAATAGAAGATTTCAGCACAGAAGGGCAAATGTTTAACAGCCAAATGGAACTGCGTTGGAAACAACGGGGTTCTGGTTATGATGTTTTGCTACTGAGTGAAATTGAACCTGAGGCAAAATTAGGATTTCAGGCTATTGGGAAGAGTTGGCAAACTGTTGATAGGGATGCCCATTTCTATTCTACGACGGAAACTCGATTTCCTAAAGGAATTTCCCACAAAAATATCAAAATTGCCCAACGTTACTTTATTGATAGTGACACGGCTACGGTACGTTTTGTCGCTCTTAGTGTGAGGAGATAATTATGACTTTTAATCGACCAAGACCGCGATCGCAACCCCCCACTCAACCTAATATACCAGCTAACGATTCCATCCCCAAACCCTATGAACTCGTTTCTCTACCATCGGTAGAACCCAAACGCAATGCACCAGTTGGGCAGGAGAAATTTAGGAGCGATCGCATTAGTGGTAAAATCCCCTTAACCCTCACCGTCAAAACCACTGCCTTTGTTGCTTCCGGAGTCGTAGCAATGGGTAGCGATATATCCAACCAAACGCGCAATATTCCCTTAATAAAAACCTCAGTTTTACGCAATCAAGGGGTGATTATTCCTGGTAGTTCTTTAAAAGGAGTCGTGCGTTCAATTTACGAAGCCATTACCATCAGTTGCTTGTGCAAAACCAAAGCAGATAGAACCACAATTCCCAACGGATATCGAGAGTGTCTCGACCAAAAAAACCTATGTCCTGCGTGTCAGGTATTTGGTGCAATGGGTTGGCAAGGATTAATTCGCTTTCCTGATGCTATCACAACCCAAACAAAATCTAGTACAGGATTTATGCCCTCCTTATATGCACCTCGTCCTAAACGAGAAGCATACTATAAAAATGGAAAAGTAGCTGGACGCAAGTTTTATTATCATACCATTAAAGCCGTTGATAAAGGTCAACAAAAAGGAATTGCCGTACAGCAAGCGGGAAGCGAATTCATTTTTTCCACCCAGTTACATTTTATGAATTTAACTTTAGCTGAGTTAGGAACACTATTCATTGTGTTAGGACAGGATAAACCTAACAACCCCATTGCTTTAAAAGTAGGAGGGGGAAAACCCATTGGAATGGGGACAATGGAAATCGCAGAAATCCATGAAATAGAGTTACTACAAACCCAGCAAGATTGGAAACAACGCTATTGTAACTACATACAATCCCCAGAAAATCTCACTGGTAATAAATTGCAAGATTTGATTAAACAAGCCATTCAAGCAGCACATAAAACTCTTGTGCAAGCCAAACAAATGGAACAGTTAAGAGAAGTACTAAAATTTCCAAATGATAGAGAAGCACCAGAAGGAATGTATTAAATGCTAGCAACAGACACTCTTGCAGAAGACCAATGGAAAACCGTCTATGCTATGGCACAAATGCTAGCCAACGAGCAGACAGATGTCAATGAAGTTGGAAAAATTATCGCCTATCTACGGGCTTATGGTCATGTAGAGAATGGAGGAAAAAACTTTTTTCAATATCTTAGTGTTTTGGTAAGAAATGGCAAAACAGTAGGACATAGTGGTAGGACTTTTGATTATTACCAAAGCATTGAAAAAGCTTGTAAGCAATACTTACTGAAGTATCAAAACGATGTCCCCGCCATGTTACAAATTCTAGGCTGGGTCACCCGAATAATGCGTTATTATAAAGCAGGAGGCTCCACCGACTTTGTTGAAGAACAGCCATCGGTAACAGCCAACTTTGTTCAAGCAACTCCAGCGACACCATCTCAACAAGTAAAAGTTGGTGATATTGTAGATGCGACAATCACCAAGAAAAAAAATGTAGAGATAACATACAAACTTTTGAATTCTATTTCTCTCAGCCAGAAAGAACACAAACAAGCAAACTCTTTATCTGAAGGTCAGACTGTGAAACTGGAAATTACAGAAGTGCGCGAGGATGGTAGACCGAAAAAAGTAAGATTAAGGGGTGTAGGGGTGTAAGGGTGTGGGGTGTAGGGGGTGGTTGATCCCCCCTAGCCCCCCTTGGAAAGGGGGGAAAATCTCTAACGGTCCCCCTTTTTAAGGGGGATTTAGGGGGATGAGAAGTGTGCATGCTACTAACAAGAAGACTTTTAAAACATCCTCTAAGCTTCTTGATAGCGTTGTACTTTGTCGGGTGTTCCGGGTAAGCATTTGGCGTATAGGCTGCATCCTTCACAGCGCTTGGTTTTGACCGCTTTTGGCGTTGCGCCTGTAAAGAGTAGTGTTTGTACGGCTTCAATGGTGGCGATCGCACTTTGACGCAGTTCTTCAGTGATTTCTACTAATTGGCGTTTGTGAGAGTTTGCATAGTAGATATAACCAATGGAGACTGTTTGTCCTGTCATTTCTTCCAGACATAAAGCTTGGGCGCAGACTTGTAGTTCGTCGTTATCCCATTCACCTTTACGTCCCCGCTTGTACTCCACGGGATACCACTCTCCATTTTCTGATTCAATGAGGTCGGCTTTACCAATAAGTTTGTATTTTTCTGATTTCAACCAAATGGCGCGAATCTCCCAAGTGTCTTCACGATGTCCTTCACTAAGGGTGTGAACTCGTTCGTGTAAACTTGTTCCTTCAATAGTGTATTGGTTGTCAATGAATTCACCCGCACAAAACATTCGCCAACAACGGTGAGGACAATAGGCGTATTGATTGAGGGAAGCTATAGGAATGTATTCTGTATCGTTCATGTGTTTTTAGATTTGATTTATGAGAACGTGTCAGCTAACTACTATATTTGCTGATAGCTGACTGCTGATAGCTGATTAAAGTCGCCTTGTCATACCCATTCCCATCGTTGTTTTGCGTCCAACTCCTGCGTATAGGGCAAAATCAGCCAGGGCGTTTATTTGCTTGATGGCAGTAGGTTCAACTTCTCCCAAAATCCGATAGTTTACTTCTCCTACGCAGCCAATAAATTTGTTTTCGTAGTTGCTAATAACTTCGGTGTTGATGTTAACGAAGCTGGGATAAATGGACTCAATGGGGATGTTGGGAAATTCAAGATGACTGTATTTATTCCAGTGTCTGAGAAGACTGTTGAACACACATTCTCGAATGGGTAAAACTGTATCGTATCCACCTTGGCGGAAAGCGACAGGGGTTGCAAAGCTAAAGGAAATGAGGCGATCGCGATCGCTTGCTTGTTCATACAATTGCATATAAGTGCAAGCATTTGCCCAAGGTTGCATTGATTGAGGAGTTCCGAGAATACTGGTAATATGCAAATCAGCAGAACCCAAATGCCAAGGGTGTTCAGGGTTGA
Source organism: Scytonema sp. PMC 1070.18 (assembly GCA_035967975.1). Taxonomy (GTDB): domain Bacteria; phylum Cyanobacteriota; class Cyanobacteriia; order Cyanobacteriales; family Nostocaceae; genus Scytonema. Next base: position 15,970 of record JAWQFQ010000170.1, on the reverse strand, counting down.
GATTCAACCACAAAGGAGTCAATTGACCAAATAGTTCATCATCTAACAGCGAAATACGCCACCAGCAAGGTGTACCAGCAGGTATTGGGCGTTGATGAGAACATTGCAAAATGTGATGGTTTTTGAGTAGGTGAGTTTTATGGCTGCGTTGTACTTGCAGGGGAGAAAGAGTAAATGCTTTATCTGTGTTGGCTTGGTGCAGGTAGTCTCCCAACTCTTTATCAACCGAACTGATAAGAGTGAGAAACAGGGCGTGGTAGTGTCTCCCACTCAGGAATTCAAGATAAATGGGAGATTGGGGAACGAGGTTTAAGACAAGACTATGAGGCATAGTTGAGAAGAGGGTGTAAGGTGTAGGGGCGTTAGCGGAGCCTTAGAGTAGGGTACGGTTGTTCGCCCTGTCGGCGTGGGAATTCAGAGTAAAGAACTTTCAGTAGCAATTAATTTCATGTAACAGGTCATTCTTCGTTCTCATTTTGCCCAGCATCAAAATTTAGGACTTTTTCTAGAAGATTATTCTCAAACTCACCTATCAATCTTTATCCTCTTCAATTGTATGGTACTCTTGAATATTTCCAGTTCTGATAATCCACAATTTTCCTGTTACATCTCCAGCTTCCAAGCCCACTATTAGTGTTTCTATTGCTTCACGCCAATCAGCGAAAGTATGGCGAGATGGTAGACGAATCACCACAATTCCCGCGTAATCACAGGGGTTATACTTCAGGCGATTTCCAAATCCTCTATCCGTTGTGACAATACATCTACCTTCACTGCGACAAATATGAATTACCTCCTCGTCAGAAGCTGAGATTAAACATTGTGTTGCCACTGTAACTACATCATGTCCTGCTAAACGTAAAAATGTAAGAACACGAACATCAATATTTTCATCAAGCTTGAGCTTCATGCACTTGCCTCCTTTTTTATACCTAAAGGAATCTCCACAAAAACATCCCGTGTCATTTCAGCACCATATGCGATACAAGCAAGTACATCTTCTCTTTCTATACTTGGATAAGCCTGTAGAACTTCCTCTACTGGAGCTCCTCCTGCTAGATAGTCAAGAACCTGGGCAACAGAGATGCGATGTCCACGGATGCAAGGTTTGCCAGAACAAATCTTTGGATCGATAGAAATTCGGGAAAGTAAATTATCTCTAGTCATTTAGCGGTTTGCAACTCCATGAGGTACGTTAGTAGGGGCGTTAGCGGAGCCTTCTCCTGTTACCAGACGACTCGCGTTCGGTGGAGGGTACGACAGTTCGCCCTTACAATTATTATTCAACTTTTAAACCAGTACTGCATTCTTGCTGGAAGTCGTAGTTTTTCAGATTGACTCGGGTTTTCAAACTCGTAATATTGCCCTTGGCGAATGTTGACATTTTGAATCAGACTCACGGGGGGCATATTAACTACGTCATAACTTACGACTTCATGGGTAAACATTACATCCAAAGGATTAAGTGGGTAAGGAAAAGTGAAGTCACCAGTTTTTAACTTAAATTCAGTCACCTCTTGAGTGTGTATCTCTGCTTTACTCATCCACTTACCCAAGCGAATCCATTTTTGTAGTTTTAGGGGCTTCTGAGACACTACAAAAAACTCAAATTGACTTTCTGGTCCTATTTCTTTAGCTCTACCAAAACTAGGAATATTCTTCTGCGTTTTTTCCATCTCAACGTGGTAGTTATTATTAGCATACTTCCAAGTGTTGAGAATCGTAGTATGCTGAATGGAATGGGCTGGTGTTACATAAATTCCTTGTTGATTGAGTGGTGTTAGATGTTCCTCATATTTAGGAACTTGTTCTGCACAAAAGTACCGATAGGAAAACTTTTCAGGAACGGTAGTGGAATAGGCTTCATTATCAACTAACTCTAAGGCATAACAGAGAGCATAATTGTGAATGACTGGTTCTGTTTCATAGAGTCGTCCTATTTCACGAGTAGCGAAGTACAAGCTATCATGTAGTTCCAAGTGACAACAGTAAATCATTACCATTGCAGCTACCCCGCTTTAGCAGCAGTTTTCTTTTTACCGCTGATATGCTTATTGGCATAATTTTTGGCTTCTGTATTAGCCTGTTGCAAAATAGCTTTTATTCCTGCTTCGCTACCTGTCTGAGTTTTGACCTCATTTAATAAAGATGTGAAAGAATCACCAATAAAATCAGTATGGACTATAAATTCATCAGCCATGAGGGCTTCCATCGCATTTTTTGCAGCAGTTATTACATCATCTTCATCCAAAGGTTCACCTATTTTTAAAGTATTATTTTCCTTCATTAAGTCATAAATAAATTGAGTCCAACGCAAGTTACTAGGAATTTCGCCATCAGCAAATATTACACCAATTAACTCATTTCTCACCCGTCCTGTCCGGGTTGTTTGCGCTCCATAATGACGAGTCCGCAAGATGTTATTAAAAACGTAAAGAAAACTAGCTTCTGTTGGGTCTTTCAGGGTAACAATGCTAGGAAAGAAGACTTGTGGTCTAATGTGGTCTTGTTGATTAATCCGACTTGTTACTTCACCTGGTTTGGAACCATTTTCACCTTTGGAAGCCATTGTCCCATTTTCGTAAGGAGCGTTGAGGGTGAAAGTTTCATGAGATTCATCGAATGCAGTGATTGAAAATGCTGTGTCTACTACAACTTTGGATTTTTCTGAACCAGAGTCACCAATAGCAAAGCCGTAAATAATGCAGTCGGGATTATCCATTGCAAAATTCACGTTGTATTCGCACTCTTGAGCAGTCATCAAGCCATAGTTCCGCAACAATTCACGACCAACTAAACGTTCTGGTGTAGATTGTTTGCGTTTGAACATGGAAAGACGACTGATTGTTGTTTTGTCTTTGACTCCGGCTTTGACTCGTGCTTTGTTGAGTTCTCCATCGGTTTGAAAAAGAGGATAGGATTCGGTGATGCGAATAGTGAGAAAGTGAGCGTATTTTCCCATAGGCTTGTAAGGAATTTCGGAATGGAAAAATTTAGCATCAATGGTTTTTAGAAATGTCATGATTTATGCTCCAATAAGTGTTGTTTGTGCGCCGAGAAAGCAATAAAGAATGAACCGCAGATAAACGCAGATGAACACAGATAAAGTTGTCAATTCACAGCCCAGAAATAAATTTCGGGCTAAAAGCTTAAGTCCATTTTAATGGACTGTGTGTTTCATAAAAACTATGGTTCCTCACTATCACTGGTTACAGTGGATTGTTCTTCTCTGTCTTTGTTTTCTTTGTCATCTTCAAGGCGATACAAAAATTCACAGGTGTCCCGAATTAAATTAATCTGACGCCCTGCTAAACGAGCGCGATCGCCTGCAAATGACTTTTCAAATACCTCCACAACAAAGTAACGTGCAAAATCTAGAACCGCCTGACGTTCTTCCTCGCGTTTACTCAACACCCAACGTCCTTCAGCTGTAGAAGCATGAACGCGATCCATAAGTTTAAAAACTTCAGCAGCGACAGCTAAAACTAAAGTTTCTCCTTGGAAGACACTGGATTCAGCCTTCAGGATAGTTTCAGATGCGATATCAATCGGTTTTAACACAGCGTTAGATTTAGGATTGTAACGTTTATTTGCTCGGTAAAATCTACGGTAAAGTTCTGTTAAGTTTTTTGGATGATTTAAGCTTGATTCTTCTCCCACAGTTAATTCCTCCAAGTTGGGATTGTATTTGACGTAAGGGTCAAAGCAAGGGTAGAAATGATAGGCATACAGCCGAATTTTCTCAATTTGAGCCGTGTCAACACTGCGATCGCGAACCCAACGATTGAGATAAGAGAACACATAAAGCGGACTAGTTTCAAAATCTTTTGCTAGTTCCGTAAATTTCCCCCAGTTGGCGTCATATCCAGATTTACCTTGTCGGGCGTTAACGTCAAGATGAATGGCGTAAGCAGTGGTAAGGACATTCAAGGGTGCTGGATATTGAACACCGTTTTCCTCCCAACCTTCAAGAATGTAGTCAAGGCGGAAACTATCACGTCTTACTAACGCTCGAAAAGCATGGGGCGCACTGTCAAGAAAAACACTTTCCTCAAACTCAGATCCATCATTAAAAGGTGGAATAGGTGATTCAGAAACAACGGTTTTGACATCCAAAATCATTGGGAAAGCAAACGCCAACCAACTTGGCATTATCCAAGATTCTGTGTCAGTACTATCTCGTCCTGGCGGAAGTGCCATAAAATAAAAAGTTAAAGGCTGGTCTTCAGGATAGGAAATTTTAAATGTACGGTCTTTCTTACCCTCCAAGTTCTCATCAATCAAGAAAGCATCTACGCTTTGATAACGTTCTCGCTCCAAGTCTGCTTGCAAATCTTTACTAATAAAATGATTGCGTATGCTTGTGTCAAAGCGAGTTTGAGCAATACCAGTGTAAGCTTTTTGGAGAAATTTATTAGTTTCTGGTGTAAAGTAATAGGTGGGATAAAAGTAGAGATAACGGTATTTACTATCCTCAAATCTTTTCCCTACTGCTTGAGTTTGATTCATCAAAATTTGCCGCAGCATCATCTCTACACCTGCAATACTTGAAATATTGCGCTTGGCATTAGAACCACCTAACATCTGTTTATTCGTATAAACTTGGGGTGTAAATAGAACCGCTGATTCCATTTGCTCGGTTACTGTGTACGCAGAATGTGATATTGAGCAAATCAGCTGTCGTCCCCTACCTGCTTTTTTAGCAGCATTATAGTTGTTTAACTCATTCAAAAAAACTTCCACTTGGCTGTTAGTCGTAGTTGTTGTTTGCTGACTCCCTGGTAACATCACAACTCGTTTTACCCATAACCGCAAATCATCCCAACCATCAGATAGCTTATACTGAGAGACAATAGGTTCAATCAGGTTTTTTATATGCGCGATCGCTTGCTCACAAATTTCACGTACATTTTCTACACCAGGATGATTTTTTAGATACTTAGCTGCTAGGTAATACCATTCATAAGGAACTCCCCCAGTATTCCCCTTTAATTTGTTTTCCTTCAAGCTTTCATTAATGCGTTTAATTGCCCGAATTTGGGGTAAATATTTAGTGAGTTGCCAAAATTCCGCGACTTTCTCAATTATATCAAGCTTGGGAATTGCTGGTAGGGTTTTATCTTTCTTCCGAGCATCTTCAATACGACTAACTCTTTCTCCCCAAATTTTTCGACTGACTAAATCTCCAAATTCTGCGATTTGGTCAATGCGAATGTCATCAGAAAATTTGAGGTTATAGTCAGATGGTAAAACACTCTGTTGCTGAAATTTTATCAGATTATCACTACGACTTTTAGCAACAGAGCCTTTATTGGTATTTAAAATACGTAAAGTTGCATCTAAACCAACTCGCATTAAATCTGCATCATCAAAAAATAAGTTGTAATACTCAGCATATTTCATCCCTTTCCCATCTCTACCAAAGCCTGTTTGTCTGAGACTCAACTGTCCCGCACATAGTAATTTAATATTCTCTACAACTCCCTTCGGTAAATCTTCTAATGAAATCGGAGGAGCATTGCGAGAAGCTAGATAAATGACACCTGTTGGTAAATAAAGCAGTGGTTCGTAATAAGTTTCTTCTTCAGTATTAACCCTGAGATGGGCTTGAATCAAAGCATTATTGACGACATTAGTCAACACACCTCTATTCTCCGCAATACGGTGATAAGTAAATTTCAGTTGTCCGCCACTCAGACAGTGAATGATTTCTTTCAGTCTGGGGTGTTCTGCGTCTTGGGGGTGTTTGACAATGGAAGCGAGAGAGTCAGCTAAACAGGTTAGCTCCGACAGACTGCGAAGAGTGCGATCGCGCAATACTGGATTCAACCCAAACTCAGAAAAATTCCAGTTTGTATCCCAGCGTCGTTGAGCATTGTAAGCCATGCACAATAAATCGTCCATGTAATCTTTATAGGCTTCTGGGTCATCGGGATTAATAAAATAGTCAAGCCCTAACTGACGTACCTTCTCATCTACAATCTTGCGATGTTCTTCCAGGGGTAACTTGCGACAGTTTTCAGGAACATCGGGAAACTTCTCAAAATCATGCAGAATAAACCCAGCAATAACTAATCGACGTTCTCTTTCTCGCACCGCTCGCATGAGAGTAGTATTGAGATTTTCTAACCGTCGCTCAATCAGATTAGCTGGGAACAAACCATTAAGGAGATGAGTATTCAAAGATTGATCTGCTGCATTATCTCTCCTAACCCTCTCTTTTCCTTCAGCTTCCCGCTGTTGGTCAAGTTCATCAAAAAATTTACCACCCTTAGCTGTTACGCCAATTGCTACTCGTAGAAGATTTGGTAAGACATACTCAGCAAAATCTGCCATAACTTGGTCATTGGGATTTTGTGCTTTAATAGCCTCACCTAGTAGCTTGAGTGTGAGTAATTCCCTCGCTTTCGGTTCAATAGTACGGTCTGAAATATCAAATCCAAATCCAAAATCATCATCTAACAAATCATCTTCTGAAGTCTCTGATTCTTCTAAGTTAGAATCATTTATATCTTCAACTAAAGATAGTTGTTTTTCATTCTCTTCAGATTCTTTTCGTTTTCTAGCCATTTTCTGCACCTAAGGAATCAAGATAAGCTGTAACTTGTTGTATGTAGAGGGGGTATTGCTTTAAAGCTTTAGGAATCGCTGAAAATACGATTCTACTATCTATATCTTTGTACTGATGAACCAAAATATTCCGCATCCCAACTGCTTGGGCTAAATTTGCTGCTAAATCTTGGTTAATAATTCCTTGTCTTCCAGCTTCACTAAAAGAATCAAAGTTTGTAGCAGGATTAATATTGTATAACTGCGACAAAAGATATTTATTCATGTCTAAGCTTGCTTCAGCCAAGAGTTGCAATAGTCTTTCAACAATTAATTGCTGCCGAAAATCACCTAAATACTCATCAAGGCTCATAGACCTACACGGTTCTAAAGTATTAAGATATTTTGTCATCAATCTGATTCTGACTAAAACAACCTCAGAGTCAATATCGCTCATAAACCCCACTTTTTCAATTCCATTTCAATAAGTTGACGCTGGTCTTGACGAAACTTCTTCATTTCTGATTCTGGTCTTAATGAAGTCAATCGAAAATACTCATAACCTCCGGGGTCTTTCTCGTAAAGAAGAATCCCATCTCTAGCAATAAAGTGAGCTACTAACCACGAACAATTATTAAGTTCTACAACATCAATCTGTTCTGGATTAATACCAAAAATTTCGCTAAGAATCAGAGGAACTTCAAACAGACCCCAGTCTTTATCTTTGATTTGTTTTTCCCGTTCTTCTTCATCGTAAAGTGTAGCAAAATCCCAATCACTACCTGCATGGGTTTTACCAGTAGCTCTAGAGCCAAACAGAACTAACATTTTGAGATAAGGAATTCTCTCAGGAAGCTGTTGAGCAAGTTCCCGGAGTTCTTCAATAGTTGGTGTATTCATTGCACTCTAAGAGATTAATTATCAATATACGTTAAGTAGGGAGTGTTATAGCAATTCCCAATAAGCGTGAGGTACACAGAAGAAAGAATTAACCGCAGATAAACGCAGATGGACGCAGATAAATTTGTACCTCAGTAGAGTAGGAAACGCTATATATTTTGTATCTAATTTCATTCGCGACTTACTAGCCGACGACTATAAACCAAACAGGCGTTTATATCTTCCCTTTCTAACCAAGGATAACCTTCTAGTAAAGTTTCAACAGTGTCACCCGCTGCTAGCATCTCTAAAATATGCTCAACGGCTAAACGACGATCTCGAATAATTGGCTTACCTCCAAATATTTTGGGGTTGATGGTGATTCTGTCTAACAGTTGTTGCTCATTATCCATCGTTGACCTCTACAAGAAAGTACATCTCTGAATTTCATGTGTAAACTGTGTGCAAGATATTAATCTGGAGTGTGTAAGAAAGCCAATTCGCTCTCTAATTCCTCATTTCGACAAGCTAAGTGTCTGAAATAAGGTATTTTTTCCTCTAAACAGTGGATGGATTCCTCATTCTTCTGAAGTTGAGTATATTGGCTTTGAATTTGAAGTTGCTGGTTTTGATGTATCTGCTTCAGCGCTTCATATTTTTTCTCTAACAAACTGAGCCGACTCTCTTGCTTAGAGAGCAAACCATCATGGATAGCGCTCTTCCGTTCTATATTGTGGATGCGCCTATCTTGTTCAATCAATTGATCAACCACATCGCAGAGCTGGCTCAAAGCTTCTCGGAGCAGGTTTAAGTTCCTATTCTGGTTTAACATAGTTACTTAGGCTTTGCCTTGATATGATTTAGTAACTCGTAACCATCATATCTTGGTCAACCCTTTTTTGCTATCCTAAAATTGGAAGGGTAAACCTTTGGAGTCCACATGAATCCCTATCAGGGATTGAAACACGAGCTACTAACTCATAATTCCAACCCTTCCACCTTGCATTTTATGTAAGGTAGCCGAATCCCTATTAGGGATTGAAACCTCAACCCACCCATATCTCATCTCCTTTACTCTTCAGCCAGTAAGCAAGGGTATCAAGCAACAACGCTGATTGTCCGAAAGCCACGGAATACGGCGCTGTTGCATCATGAAAACTGTAGCGATCGCTCATCGGGTATATCTGAAAATGCATTGGTAGCCGTAGCCGCATCCGCACTTCAGAAACTGGGCGACGCAACACATAACTAACCAAACCCTGCTTTTCCAGCTTTTTCTTAATTTCCCCAGCCCAACGGTTGTCAGGTTGCAAAATTTCCACACCAGTTAAAACTTGCACTTTCCAAGCATCTGCTATCGGTTGCAAGTCACCAGAATAAGTAAACTTCCAATTCAATCGTTCTTCTCGATAAGAGTACAACTTCATAAATGCAAGACAGTGTGCAAATCTGCCTTTGGGAATCGGTTTTCCTGTCCGTTTCGCTGTCTCTTCAAGCGATCGCATAAATGCTGCTTCGGTCCACATTTCAATGTCCAAATTCCCTAAAATCCCTGGTAAATCGTAGGTTTTAAACCTATCTGCCTCGTTTTCCTCTGTTAAGTCGTACAGTCCACATTGCAAAGGGCTCGAACCTCGGAAACTACAAGCATCTTCTACAATTGGGTTTCCCTCTTTCTTCCCAGATAGCTGTTGCCATTCTTCCCTCCATCTTCTCATATGCCCTGCTACACACTTGAGCTTTGTTTCAAAGACTTCCTCACAGGCTTCTCGAAACTTCTCTCGGCTTTGTGCATACTGTTGTTGAATGGTGCGATCGCTTAACTGGTGATGTAGCCAACATGATTGCACTGCGCCCCAACGGCGATAGTAACCTTGAAAATCATTGATTTGGCGGTATTGCTCGCTAATTTTGCTATGAAAGAAGGGACGGTCAGCCCCTTCTCCTGACGGAGACGCTACGCGAACGGGGAAGTCAAAAGTCAAAAGTCAAAAGTCAAAAGTCATAAATTCCATTAACATCTATTGGTGCAGACTCTCCTTGAAACAAGCGTTCTACCAAAAAGTTAGGAACCAAGGCGAAAGCCGTGAATGTCTCAAATTTAACAAACTCACCATCTTTTTCATAACCATCATGTCTTCCCAATCGTCCCAAGCGTTGAATAAAGTTACCAGCATCAGATGATTCAAAAATGAGGAAATTGATTTTGAAATCAACTCCAACATCAATCGTGCTGGTACCGATAACTAAGTCAGCTGCAAGGCTTTTGGTAGCTTTAAACCTTTAGGCGTTGGAACAGTCTGAGAATATACTGGTTTGAGAGTAATTTTATAATCATCGGACATATATTTGAAGTGGATAGTGGTTAGTCGTTAGTGGTTAGTAGGGACGTGTAATTATGATGTCCGCCCGGAAATAAAAGACATTGGTCAATTAAGGGACTTCCAAATAAAAAAGTCGGACAATATTTCTTGTGGTACGGGCGTCCCGCCCGTCAGGACTGGAGAGAGTCATGCACCGCATGCAGAAAACATTGGTTTTGCGTGGTTCGACTGACGAAATATGATTTTTAACCCGTTTTAACGGGTTTGAGCTTTTAGCCCGAAATTTATTTCCGGGCGTCTCCGGATTTTTTGGTATCTGCTTGGCAAATACCACTGATTTTTATGCTTTTCCTCCCTCATCAGCTTTCTTACAGTTACAATAACTGTAAAAGTCACTTAATGTCAATAGTGTAATTACAAAAAAGTGAATGCCTAGGAAAAAAGAGACAATTACACTGTCAATTCCATCTGGAACCAGAGAACAACTGGAAGAAATCGCCCGTCGTCTTAGTATCTTCTGGGGGAAATCCCCAAGTATCTCTGGGTTGCTGGTGGCGATCGCACAGCAGGAATTTGAAGTCGGCGAACCCTTTCGTTTAAATACAACCCAAGTTGGAGCCTTACTACAAGCAATCCGACTGCTCAATGATTCAGGTAACACAGGTGAAGCGCAAACCCTTTCTCGTTTATTACTAGAACGTGGTGAATTTGAAGCCCCAATGCGTCAATTGGTGCTACAAAAAGTCAGCCAACCCACTGAAGCATGGCTTACCATTATAGAACAGCACACTCAGAACCAACAACCTTTTCTCCTGCTTTACACCAATTCTCAGGGTGAGGACTTAGCGTATACAGTGCGTTATGCTGAGATTGCTTTTGAAGAAGAGAAGGGTTTTTACTTGTATATTTGGTGCGATGAAACAGAAGACCTCAAAAATCCTGAATTTTCAGAGCTTATTCATAACCGTTGTCTGCGGTTAGATAGAATCAAGACTATTTTGCCAATAAACGGACACTGGCGGCGTGAAGGCTTGGATTTCCTAGAAGTGTACTTACACTTTTATGGAGGAATGGTAAAAGCTTACGAACCCAAAGCCAGATCGATTAATAAAGATATTCGTAGTGAAGTGATTGACGGTGTCCGCCAAGTAGTAAAGCGTGTCCCTCAACCCTTCTGGTTAATTCGAGAAGTCTTGCGGTATGGCGATGATTGCGTAGTCGTGTCACCAGAGAGCGTGCGATCGCGTGTCCGTGAAAAACTCAAACACCTTTGTCAGCGTTACGATTTGGAAGTTAGTTCTTAAGAAACATGGGGTGTAGGGTGACCGGGTGTAGCAAAGATGCACCCCTGCTTGGTTCGGTGACAGAAACCCGGTATCTTGGAGATACCGGGTTTCTCATTTTCGCTTATGCAAGCATTAAATTTCCGGTTCAACTAAACGGGTTGTAGGACGACTTTGCGTTATATCTTGTACAATTTGTATAACACAAACGACTGCTATTAACCCAACGACGACAACGGGTAATAAACCTTTGCCAAAGATAGCGATCGCCAACACAGTCACGGCTGCTCCAATTCGATACTTAGCGCGGATTTTACAGTAGCGGATAATACCCGTACGGTGCAAAACACCGATTGCTAACCAACACAACGCTACCGCACCACAGATTAACCATCGTCGAGGGTCGGGTAATGCAACCAATGGCTGACTCATTAATACAAGTTCTACACCAACCCCCGATGCTGCAATACCAGTCACCAACGGAAAATGGGTGTATAACCAAACGTTAATTTTTGTCATTTTTCCATCTGCTTGTACCCTTTGAACGGGAGTACCACCGATATTGTCAAAATACACCCACCATATACAAAACGCGATACACAAACCAAAAATAGCAGCAATGACAGTGAAAATATCCCACTTCTGTTCAGACACTCCATTGACTACCGCGATAATAGCTTCCCCCAGAACAATAATAATAAATAGACCAAACCGTTCTGGCAAATGAGAGGGGTGAGGAGGGAGTTTTATCTGCATCCTTCCTGCGGTCAGAGGTGTTGCGAAATCAGTCACTATTCCTAGTCCCCAAAGCACAAACCGCCACGGAATAGGTACAAATGCAGACACTAACCAGAAAAAAGCAGCTATTGTGAAGCCTGTAGAGTAAAGATTTGTCAAAGGACGCGCTGCAGGAATGTACTGTCCTGCCCTCACATATTCTACCACAAGTATGGCACGACCGAGGGCATAGGCAATAGCAAAGCCTGCAGAAGTTTCTCCCAAGCCGTGATGGATATTGACTGCCATCGCAGCTGCTGTCACCATATGCAAACCAGTGAGCAACCGTCGTCCCATATCATCGCTATCAAAGCGGTTAGCGTACAATGTCGTACCAATCCACGACCACCAGACTGGTATAAAAAGAATAACAAAGCCTAACAATCCTGAGAGGGAAACATGGTCGTGGAGATAGTGGGCAAGTTGCGAAACTGCAACGACGAAAACGAGATCGTAAAAAAGTTCCAGCCAAGTGGCGCGTCGTTCTCCTTCAGTCTCTTCACCAATACGTAATCTTGGTGGTCGTAAAAAAAATGACATATCGTAGTTAGGAGTTAGTAGTTAGTAGTTATTAGTTAGTGGGTAGTTGTTAGTTGTTTTTCGACTAACTACTATCCACTAACCACTATCTAATTAGATACAATAATCGCCCACAGACTTGCACCTAATCCTATTGCTGCGAAATGTTGCCAAAAAAGTGTTCGCATGGGTTGGCGGGCAATTTTTTGTGTTAACACTACCGATAACAGGACTGAAAAAATTAGGGTAGTACCTTGTAAAAAAGCAATGACAGCTGGATGAGCGACTAATATGGGTAATTGCTCACCAGATAAACCAAAAGTCGCAAAAGTGACAGGTAAAATTTTCCCTCCTTCTTGCAAACCTAAGCGCAGATAGTGGGCTAAGTTACCTCCTAGGACTAGAGGTAAGTAACCGTAGGTCAGTTCTACAAGCGATCGCAGTTTGCGGCGATTTTTGCTCAAAGGTTGTTTCTTACTATCAGTAGCTTTAGAATTGGAAGAAGAGAAAGCTGTGAATCGACAATCTGAAATCCACAAGCCAAAATTCATCAAGCCGTAGGCAGCAAAGATAATAGCAGATGGGACAATTAAAGCCAGTAATGATAACCCTAAGTGGGGTAAAAACTGTGTTAAGTCCAGATGCAAACCTAACCAAGATTGCAACTCAGGTAAACGATGAAGATAGACTCCCCCTAATAACAGTAATAACAGTGCGACTTCGTAATCACGGGGTATATGAGTTGTCCACAGTTCAATACCAGGGGGACGCAAATTGAATTCAACAGAACGATGGGGACAAGCTTTTAAACAAGTCATGCACAATACGCAGTCTCTGTTATCTTCTAATTGTGCGGGGTGTGAGTACAAAGGACACCCATTGGTTTCCATTCCTTCACCTTTTTGAGGTCCGCCTTTGTAGCACTGATAGGTTGTACAACTTGCAGAACAAATACCTTGTTGTGCCCGAAGTTCGGTCATGGAAAGTTTAGCAAATAAACCATTCATTCCACCAATGGGACAAAGGTACCGACACCAAAACCGCCTTTCAAAAAGGGCAGAAAAAATCATCGCCCCAAAGGTAATGAGTAGTAGCAAACAACCAGAGAGGTAAGCTGTATTCTCTAAATTCCACAGCTCTTCCCATAGAAAAATGAGGGTGAAAAGTCCGAAGAGAAACCATCCTCCCCATCGTTCTGTTTGATGTCTGGGCCAACGTTTTAGTTGTCGGGGGAAAAGCCACAAAGATAATTTTTGCGTGACTTCTCCATAAATCATAAAGGGACAAACAGCACACCAAATACGACCTAAAAAGGGAAATGCGAATAGAAAAAAGGGCCACCACCAAGCCCAGAATAAATTTAGGGCAAAATTGCGATCGCGTGTTTGTGGTCCTACAAACAGTACAGCAACAATGATGGCAAAAGCAGTTAAAGTAAAGCCATAGTTAATGCGATCAGGCCACCAAGGACTGCGGAGAAACGAACGCAAGTTGGGATAGGCATTTAATAAATTTACCCGAAATTGCTTTTTCTTTGTTTCCGTTGACCAGAAAATTTCTTCAGTGAGTTCTTTTGCCTCTTCTGCTTGCACTATTGCCCGTTCCACCAGACTTTGCAACTCCCGAAGATTTCCAGGAAAATCATAAGACTGTAAGCGGCGTAGTGCTTCTGGTGTAATAGTTGGTCGAGAAATACCTTTTGACCTAGTGTACAAACTAATGTAGAATTCGACCTGCGTTTTGATATCTCCTTTCCGCACCCGTAGTGGTGGCACTTTAATAATACTACCAACGGCACGATTAATCAGTGGCTGAGTTTTTTCTGCAACTATTAAGATACGGGCATGACTGACACGAGGTTCAACTGCTGTTTCTCCTTGTCTCTTTACGGGATTGTACTTACCCGTTTGTAGCAAATTAGCCAAGGCTGGTAATAATTCTGGTGGTGTTTCTTGAATGTTGTTCAGAACTAAGGTACCTTCCCCTAACCATTCCAACAGACCGGTTTTACCCCCAACACGACCAAACAAATCCGCACCACTGGTTTGCAAAATACCGCAGTTGACTTGTATAATAGGTTCCCGCCGATAGGAAGAACTGTAGTGAATCAGAGCAGCTATATTGTCCTTGTCTAATCCAGGTTCGCCAAAAATCAATACTGAGTTGCGATCGCTAGCCGCTTTTCTAATTTCCTCTCGCAATCTGACAGCATAGCGACTTGTTCCGACAATTCCACGCCGCGCCTTGGTAACTAAATAGGGACGCAAGGCTGTAGAGCGTTCTTGTTCGTAGGTAAGAGCAGAGGATAGTTGAGCCAATTCTTGCGCCATCTTACGAGAAACCGCCTGAGCAATTTCCGGATACTGATTGGTGAGTTCCTGAAATTTGATGGCAGGTACAACCCAAAAATGGCATTCTGTAATTGTTGTGATGGTGCTTTGAGCCGATTCACCTAACAAAAGTTCTTGCAAGTGAAGAACTGCTCCGGGAAGCAACCCAACGGCTAAAGCAGGATTGGTTTTATTCTCGCTCTCACTTTCCATCCTCCCTTCTAGAAGAATATACAGCGCTTCTGGAGGAGTCCCTTCAGTGACTAAACGATGGTTTGCTGGAAAAACTTGTTCTTCAATAACGTGGGCTAACGCTTCTAAGGATTCCGATGAAAGAATTCCTAGAGATGTGCGCTCTTGTAGCCATATCAATACTTCTGGAGATGTCATAAAAATTTCTCCGCTCACGCTGCTATAGCAATCCTAAATGATTCGCGAATCAAGAAACCCAGTTTTCTAACGTAAGGGTTTTTTATATCAGACTTGGGGAAGAAATTTTCTATTCGATTCATGACAACTTAGACCCGCTGAAAGATAACAGAAAGATTATTGGCTGGCATTTGATAGGTTTTTAAAAAAGTAAGATGATGTGCGATCGCAACTTCCATAACATCATTAAGGTCACGCACACCCCACTCTGGGTTTTGGGCGCGTAAAGATTCATCAAAAGCAGCATTACTTGGTGCAGTATGTTTTCCATCCTGTTTAAAAGGACCGTAGAGATACAGGATACCCCTTGGTGGAAGAATACGACAAGCACCAGCCATGAGTCCCAGACACGCTGACCACGGGGAGATGTGAATCATGTTAATGTTGACTATGGCTACAATCGGTGATTGTTTCAAATCATCCCGATGAGACCATCCTAATGGTGCTTGTTCCTCTACTGACCAAACTGATGCATGAACATCAAGGTCAATAGGTGGATAAAGATTTTCAGAAGGACAGTCCGCACACCATGCAGCAATGCTCGCCCGTAATTGCGGATTCGGTTCAGAGGGTAACCATTTACGAGGTTTTAGGCGTGGAGCAAAAAAGACTGCGTGTTCGCCAGTACCACTTGCCACCTCTAAAACAGTACCACTGGAAGGCAACTCTTTTAAAAGGACTTCCAGAATAGGTTCTCGGTTTCGTTGCGTTGCAGGTGCGTATCGTCGAAGATTCATGAAGGGTGTGGGGTGTAGGGTGTAGGGTGTAGGGGATATGCTCCCACACCCTGCGATCAATGAACGGTCAACTCTAAACAGTCAACATTTAGAGGATGTTTGAAAAGTGGTTTGTTGTAATTTCAAGCACTGGTTGATCCCCC